>JAJYKG010000045.1 GCA_021788795.1 Thermoplasmata archaeon
TCACGCCGCTCCTCGGGGCCGTCCTGGGCAAGTTCGCGTGGCCCCTCGGCCTGGAGGCCGCGGCCCTCGGAATCCTCCTCGGAATCCTGCTCACCGCCTTCTTCACCTCGGTGTCCCTCTTCCTGTCGAGCCTCACGCGCCGCCGCTCGTACGCGGCCGCGGCGCTGTTCGCAATCATCTTCGGGCTCATCGGCACCGAGTCGGTCCTCGCCTCGTCGGGGGCGGTGAACAATCCCTCGGTCCTCTATCTCTCTCCCTGGGAAGACTACCTCACGGTGGCCCGCGTCACCTTCGGCCTGCCCGGGGACCCGATCAACTGGGCGGTGGGCCTCGCCATCCTCCTCGCGGCCACGGTCCTCGCGGCCCTCGCGACCTGGTGGCGGATGCGGTCCATGGAGGTGGTCTCCGGGTGACCGCCATCGCCGAGGCCGTCGGCGTCACGAAGTGGTACGGGGAGGTCCTGGGCCTCAACGGCTTCACCGCCTTCGTCGAGCCCGGGATCACCGGCCTCGTCGGGCCCAACGGCGCGGGCAAGAGCACCCTGTTCAAGCTCCTCATCGGCCAGCTCCGGGCCAGCGGCGGCGAGCTGCGCCTCCTGGGCGAGGACCCGTGGAACAACGTCGGCCTGAAGCGACGCATCGGGTACTGCCCCGAGTCGAACCAGCTCTACGGCTGGCTGACCGCGCAGCGCTTCGTCGAACTCCTCCTGAAGCTGGACGGCATAGGGGCCGCCGAGGCCCAGAAGGCTGCGGAGGAGAGCCTCGCCTTCGTGGGCCTGACGGCCGCGAAGGACCGCCCCCTCCGGACGTACAGCCGCGGGATGCGGCAGCGCGCGAAGCTCGCGCAGGCCCTCGCCCACGGCCCGGAACTCCTCATCCTGGACGAGCCGCTCTCCGGCGCGGACCCCATGGCCCGTGTGCAGATCCTCCGAGCGATCAGTGAGTTCGCGAACCGCGGCGGGCACGTGATCATGTCCACGCACGTCCTCTACGAGGTGGAGCGCATCACGAGCAACATCGTCCTCATCCACAACGGGAAGGCGATCGCCTCCGGGAACCTCCACGCGATCCGCGCCCTGATCGACGAGCACCCGCACGCGGTGCGCCTCGTGACGTCCCAGCCGCGGGAGCTCGCGCAGGCCCTCGCCGCCTGGGACCACGTCGTTTCCGTCGAGTTCGTGGACGCGGGCACGCTCCTGGTGCGGACCCGGAAGCCCGACGCGTTCTACCGGGACCTCCCGGGGGTAGTCGTCGACCGCAACCTCGACGTGCGCGGGGTCGAGAGCCCGGACGACAGCCTGGACGCCGTCTTCCGCTACCTGGTAGGGTGAGACGATGGACGCGGGTGCGGCGCTCCGGAAAGGGTGGGTCGTCACGGCCCTCACGGTCCGCTACCTCGTGTCCACCCGGCGAGGGATCGTGACCCTCGCCCTCTCGTGGCTGCCGCTGCTCCTCACGGGGGCCCTCGCCCTGGCGAGGGTCGCCTCCTTCGACATCCTCCTGTTCCAGCAGCTCATGTTGCCGCTCTTCCTCCAGGTCGTGCTGGTCTTCGTGACCCTCGTGAGCGCGACCGCGCTCATCCGCGAGGAGATCGAGGACAACACCCTTCCCTTCCTCCTGGCGCGGCCCGTGTCGAAGCCGGAGCTGGCCGTGAGCAAGTACGCGGGCTACCTGATCGCGGGCCTCGCGTTCCTCCTGCCGCCCGTGGTCGTCGCCTATGGCGTCACGGAGGCCTATGCGGGCCTGGGGCTCGGCGCGGACGTCGACGTGCTCGAGGGTTTCCTCGCGGCCACTGCCCTCGGGGTCCTCGCCTACGGCGCCTTGTTCTACTTCCTCTCCGTCGTCCTGCGGAAGCCCCTCATGGTCGGGCTCCTCATCGGGTTCGTGTGGGAGTCCGTCGTCGTCGCCCTCCCCGGGGACGTCCCGAAGCTCAGCCTCACGTACTACCTGCGGTCCGTCCTCGGCGGGATGATCTCCGTGGGCCCGTATTCCGGCAACCCGGGGTACGTGTCCGCGCCGGTGGCGGTCCTCGTGCTCGGGGTCTTCTCCGTCGTGATGCTGCTCCTCTCCGCCCTCACGTTCCAGCAGATGGAGTTCCTGCAGAAAGCGTGAGGCGCGGGCGGTGCGTCCGGCTAAGGACCCCGAGGCGGATGCGGACCGCGACGCGAGGGGACAGGCATGACGCAGCCCGGACTGCGGCATCCCCGCCCGACCTCCCGGACGCTCGTCTGTTCGTCGTCGGCACGGTGGCGTCCGCGATCGTCGTCAACCTCGTGCCCGACACGGTGCCGCCGAGCACGGCCTCCGACTTCTTCCTCGCCGCCTCCGGCGTGAACGCGACCCTCCTGGTCGCGATCGCGGTGACGATCTCCTCCATCGTCCGGGGCCGCTGGCGCGGGCCCACGAGCTGGCGCACGGCCCTGTTCATCGCCCCGCTCTCCGTCGTCTTCGTCGGCATGATCGCGGGCGGCCTGGGCATCCTGCTCTTCCATGCGGACGTGCCATTCGAGGCGGGAAGGTCCGGTTCCTCGCCGACCTCGTGTTCCTGACCTGGATCCTGGGCTTCATGCTCCTGGCCCTCGGCGTCGAAGAGTCCGCCCTGACGCCATCCGAGCCGAGGGGATCGTGAGGCCGCGCGGTCACGGCGCCTTCGCCGCGGCCGCGATCTGCCGCGCCGCAATCATCGTCGCGAGCCGGAGGAACAGCTTCTCCACGTTCGCCCCAGTCTTCGCCGAGGTCACGAAGAAGTCGCCGTTGAACGCGTTCGCCAGGATCCGCGCCTCCCGTTCCATCGCCTCGGTGGACGCGACGAGGTCGGCCTTGTTCACCGCAAGGACGACCGGCACCTGGCTCGCGACGCGGTCCGCGCGGTCGATCCAGTCGTACAGCGCGTCCAGGCTCTCCCTCGCCGTGAGGTCGGCCACGGCGAGGAGGCCCTGCGCCCCCTCGATGTAGCGGTCGGTGAGCAGGTCGCGGTAGTCGCGCTGGCCCATGATGTCCCAGATGACCAGGTCCAGGTCCACGCGGACGCCCGCCTGGGGGATCGGCAGCTGGACCGTCTTCTTGGAGACGTTCGTGCCCACGGTCGTGAGGTAGCGCTCGTCGAACTCGTTGAGGACGAACTGCCGGATGAGGGAGGTCTTCCCGACCCGCGGTTCGCCGAGGAGGCAGACCTTCGCCTTGAGGGAGAGGAAGTCCGGCATGGATACCGCCGCGCGCCGCGGGAGAGGCCGTTCATGGACGGATACTTAAGGGTGCGGACGGGACTTTCAACGGTGAGAGGTTCCCGCGTCGGCCCCGACGGCGTCCCCGGCCCGAACCGGCTGAGCGATGTCAACGCAGGGAGACGAGGGAAACGTTTTAGTGCAGGAGCGGGACTTAATTGGTGGAGGAGTGGGGGAACTGGACCTTTCGCAGATCGTCGCCATCGGGCTCTCCCAGGCGAAGTGGCTGGGCCTCGCACTCCTGAGCGCGGGGGTCCTGGTCCGCCTGGCCGGAAAGGCCCTGGGCCACATGCTCTTCTTCGGCGCCGTGCTGGCCGCCGCGGGACTGGCCTACCACGAGTGGCAGGTCCTGCACAGCCTCCTGGTCTCCGGCGGCATCGTCCTCGGCGCCGTGGTCGTCTTCGGGCTGCTCGCGTGGGTCGTCCGCGGCATCTCGTTCCTGTTCGGGTTCGTCCTCGTCGCCGCCGGCTTCTACCTCCTCGCGTACGGCTGGATGGGCCCCTCCTTCGCGAACACGACGACGGGCGCCCTGGTGTGGGCGGGCGCGACGATCGCCACGATGATCGCCACGGGGCTCAAGGGGAGCCTGCTCCGCCACGCGCCCGCTGCGGCCCTGGGCGCCGGGCTCCTCCGCTGACCTCCGCCGGCAGCCGTCTCAGTCGCCTGCGACCATCATGATGAGCACGGCCGCGGCGATCACGATCAGGAGCCACTTCCAGTTCGCCTTGAGGAACAGGAGGAGAGCCGAAGGGGGGCGCTCCGCCCAAGGGCCGGCCATCGCCCCCGCGGAGGCGACCGGCGGTAGATGACCCTTTTCCTAGAGCCCTTCAGTCCAGGGACTCGGTCATGTACCGGAGGAGGGCGGGCCCGATCCAGCGGCCCAGGTCCTCGGCGCTCGCCGAGGCGAGCGGCTCAAGGCGCACGATGTAGCGCAGGAAGGCCACCCCGAAGAGCGTGGAGCCAATGAGTGCGACCGAGCGGTCGATGTCCCCCGAGGGCAGGGAGGCGGCCGCCCACGGCACGATCTGCCGGGCAAACAGGTCTCGGACCAGGGCCGCAGCCTCCGGGTCCGAGGAGGCGGACCGCATCAGGGCGAGGAGGGGCGTCGGCTCCCCGCGCCCGCCCCAACGATCCAGGAACGCCCTGACCACGCGTTCCGCCCGTTCGGACCGGCTCCCCTTCGCGGGGACCTCGCCCTCCGAGGGCGGATGCATCTGGGCCCGCATGGACTCCACGAACAACCCCTCCTTGTCCCCGAAGTAGTGGTACACGAGCGCCGGGTCGACGCGGGCTCCCCGGGAAATCTCGCGCACGGATGCGCCCTCGTAGCCTCGCCGAGCGAACTCGTGCAGGGCGGCGCGGAGGATGTCCTCGCGGGCGTCGCCTCGTCCCTTGGGCCTCCGGCCGCGCCGGGCGCGGCGCGCGGGAGGCCCGGGCGTGGGGACCATGCTCTCATTCCTCGGCTGCGGAGGCGCGGAGGGGGGTCTCGGAGCGTCCCGCGTGCCGCGCGGACTCGTGCAGGAGGACGACGTCCGAGGCCACGGCGGCCAGGAAGAAGACCTCCATCAGGAAGGAGAAGAGGTTGTCCTGGCCCCCGATGACGAATTCAATCCCGCTCTCGAACGCCAGGAACGTGAACGCGAACGCCGCCAGGGCGGGAATCCACAGGGACCTGCGGTGCGTGCGGCCGGCGAGGTAGAGCACCACGCCCGTGCTCACGAGGAGCGAAATCCCTACGATGACGTGGGCGGCCAGGACTCCGAAGATGGCCATCAGGGACAGGACATCGGAGCTCGCCGGGAGGGAGACGAAGAGGTTCAGGCAGGTCCCCAGGACGTTCTGGCCGAGGAGCAGGAGCAGGACGGCCCACGCCCAGGGTCCGATCCGCGTCCCGAGGCGGGGGTGGGCAGGCTGCCGCGCGGGATTCGAGTGGGAGGAGTCCATAATTCAACATACGTTGAATTACCTTATCAACTTTGCTCCGAATTCGCTGGCCCGCCCGTCACGATGGCCGCACGCGATCGGGGCTCGCCCACGGCGTTCGACCGGGGTCCCTTGAGCCCGCGGGGCCACCCGAGCTTGACGCCGTCGCATGGCCTGACCACCGGACCGTCCGCGCGGAATGCGAAACGCCTTGGGTTCAAGTAGCCACGAGCGCCTTGGGTCGGGTGAGGGATAGCCTGGGGGTCGCACCGTGTGTGCCGGATCCCGCGGTCCGCGCGCGTCGAGTCGTGTCCGCGGTGCTCGCTGCGGCGGTGAGCTTGTCCATGATCGTCGTCGTCTTCGCCGCCGTGCCTGAGGCTACCGCAGGGGAATGCAACGGGACCGCCCACGCGCCCATCCTGATCACGAGCGACGCGGGCTTCACCGCGGCGAACGGCGTGATCTCCGGCACCGGGACCCCTTCGGACCCGTACCTGATCGCGAACCTCGCGATCGACGACATGAGCCTCGGGTACGCCCTTAAGGTCGACAACGCCGCAGGGACGATCACGAAGTCCTTCGACGTCACCTGCGTCTCCTCGAACTGGAAGGTCTCCACGCCGTCGGGCGGCGTGGTGGTCTGGATCGTGGACGTGCACACGCCCACCACAGTCTCCAGGGTCCTCTCCAACTCGGGCGAGCTGCCGAACTCGACCGGGATCCGCCTCGAGGGTTCCAACCACATCCTGCTCAACGACGACAGCTTCAACAAGCTCGGCGGGGACGGGATCCAGATCCTCGGGTCGGATCACGTCACGGTGGTCGACACGAAGTCGAAGGCCGCGAACAACGGCCTCTACATCCAGGACAGCCACGACATCATCGTTGGCCAGACGTGCAGCGTCGGCGGCGGCCAGGGATGCGACGAGTTCACCTACGACGACAACCACGGCCTCTCCATCCAGGACTCGTACAACGTCCAGGTCATCGACACGATGACCAGCGCGGACGACAGCGGGGGCATCCTCCTCTCGGGGACGGGGACGTACAACGTCACGATGACCGGGGGCGAGGCCACCGCGAACGGGCCCATCTGCCACTCCGGGACGCCGTCCGGACACGTGAGCGACACGATCACCGGCATCGCGGTGACCGACGGCGCCTACGACATCACGGTGCACGGGTACACGATGCAGGCGAACGGGGACGGGGGCGGCGGCTACTTCGACCTCATGAACGGCGGGAAGGGGCTCTACCTCAACCCGTGCGGGGGGCTCGTGACCCTGCCCAAGACCCCGACGGGCGGCGCAAACCTCGACTTCCGCGGGAACTGCTTCACCTATGCGTACGGGTTCGATCCGGCTCCGACGCCCTACTGCCCGACCTCGTGAGCGGACCGGCCCTGGGGAGACGTAATAGCCCTCCACGGGATGCGGTCGACGCGAGCCGATGGACGCGGATCGAGCCAAGGTCGTCATCGTCGGGGCCGGATTCGCGGGCCTGGCATGCGCCCATGCGCTGAAGCAGGCCGGCGTCCCGTCCGTGGTTCTCGAGGCGAAGGGGCGCGCGGGCGGCCGCGTCCGCACGGAGTACGACCTCCTCGCGGGGACGCCGGTCGAGGGCGGTGCGATGATGGTCCATGGCCGCGACGCGTCCGTCCTGCGGTGGATCGAGGAGTTCGGCCTCACGACGAAGAAGGTGCCCGAGTTCCGCGGCGCCCGCTTCTTCCTCAAGGGGAAGCTCCGCAGCGCCCTGGGCATCGCCCTGAGCGGGCTCGAGCCCCTGCGGTCCTCTCTGCAGACGATGCGCAAGTTCCCGAAGGCGATCGCCGCGTACGACGGCCCGGATATCAGCCTGGCACGGTTCCTGGAGGACCGGCACGCCCTCCCGACCGCCCGGCGGTTCGTTGGCGCGATGTACGCGAGCATCAACGCCGCGGACCCGGAGGACGTCAGTGTGCGCGGGCTCGCGGCGGACGCGAACGTGGAATCGCTCGGTCTCCCCTGGGCGAACTTCCAGGTCGTCGAGGGCTACGCCCGCGTGGCGGAGCGCCGCGCCGCGACCCTGGGGGACGCGGTCCGCCTGCGGACGCGCGTGCGCCGGATCGAGTGGTCGCGGGAGCGCGTGAAGATCGAGGCCACGGGACCCGAGGGCGACCTCTCCCTCGAAGCCGCGGCGGCAGTCGTGACCGTCTCCCTGGGCGTCCTGAAGGCGAACGGGATCGCGTTCCTGCCCGACCTCCCGGAGGCGAAGCGCACCGCCATCCAGGCCCTCGGGTTCGGGCACGCGGACAAGATCCTCCTCGTGTTCGACGAGGGCGTGCGGCGCACGGTCCTGGGGAAGGCGACGTCGGTCGCGAGCGCCGAGGGCTCGTGGTACTTCTTCCCCTACTTCGGACGGAAGGACGTCCCGGTGGTCCTGGAAGGGTTCCTGTCCGGGCGGCGCGCGAGGGCGCTCTCCGGGAAGCCCGAGGCCGAGGTGGTGGACGACGCCCTGCGCGAGCTGGAACGGATGGTGCCGCGCGTGGACCTGCGGTCGCACCTCAAGGCCGCCCGGTACGTGGACTGGTCCGCGGACCCGGACGTCCTGGGAGGCTACACGTACCCCAAGGTGGGCGGCGGCGTCGACCAGCGCCGCGCCCTGGCGGAGCCCGTGGACGACGTCCTCTTCTTCGCCGGGGAGGCGACGCGGCCCGCGGGGGACTACGCCACGGTCCACGGGGCCTTGGACTCCGGGGTGGAGGCCGCGAACAAGGTACGGGAATCCCTGCGACGGCGGGGCCTCGCCGCCTAGCCCCCGGGCGGGGTCCCCTACGGACGCCGGGACGTCGATGTCCGCTGAGGAAGCAGGGTTCACGTCCAGGGCGGCCCGCAGACGACCGGCGAACGACGGGACGCCGACGCGCCGGAGGCGAGCGGCGACCCAGGTCGAAATCACCGTCCTGAGGAGGATGCGGCCCGAGGAGGTCTTCGAAGCCCCGCCGGCCCGGGCGCGGTACCACGGTCCCTGTCCCGTCTTCCACGAGGGGCAGACCCTGCATGTGGACGCGCAGGAGCCGGAGATGCCGGAAGGGTTCTGCCCGTACGCGTGGGGCGCCATCCACCCCGTGGGCTGGGACGTGGTGGCCGACGGCCAGGACCACGAGTGGTACGCGAGACCGGGGAAGGGGCTCGTCGTGGTCGCGTGCCTCGACGGGCTCCGGCCCGTGATCTTCCAGCTCAAGGGGAAGTAGCCAGCGGGCCGCCGTCGGGAACAGTGCAGAGACCGAGGGTCCGCGGAGCGTCCGTTCTCCTCGGACCGCGGTGGGCGGACCTCAGACCTCGAGGACGCTTCCGAGGCCCCGCCGCGCTGCCTCCTCGACGACGCGGTTCGCGACCGCGGCATCCTGGACGCCCACGCCCGTGAGGTCCGCGACCGTGATCTCGTCGTTCGACTCGCGGCCCTTCTTCATGCCCGCGGCGATCTCGCCCAGCTCCGCGTAGACGTCCTCCTGCCGGAGGACGCCGACCTCGACCGCATGGTGGATCTCCCCGAGGCGGAGGCACTGTTCCAGGCGGTCCGCGACGACCTTGCTCGCCTTCCGGAGGACCTCGACCTCGAGTTCCTGCTTGTCCGGGCTGTCCGCGCCCACCGCGGTGATGTGCGTCCCCGGCTCGATCCAGTTCGCGTGCACGAGCGGCTCGCGCGCCGGCGTGACCGTGACCACGAGGTCGGAGCCGCGGCAGGCAACCTCCGGCGAGCCGACGGCCTCCACGGGGAGGCCATGCCTTGCGGTCATCTCCGCGGCATAGGCCTCGGCCTTCCCGCGGTCGCGGCCCCACGCGGCCACCGCCTTGGGTTTGCGGACCCGGAGGAGGGCCTCGAGCTGGTACCGGGCCTGGTTGCCGACACCCAGGATGCCCACGCGATCGACGGCCTTCTTCGCCAGGAGCTCGGCGGCGAGCGCTCCCGCGGCGCCCGTGCGCGCGTCCGTCAGGTAGCCGTTGTCGAAGAGGACGGCGACCGGCAGGCCCGTCGTCGCATCGAAGACGAGGAAGAGTCCGCCGCCCGAGGGCAGGCCGCGGGCCGGGTTGTCGTACGACCCCGAGGCCACCTTGACCGCGAAATGCTTCGTCCCCGGGAGGTACGCGCCCTTGACGTGGGCCTCGGTCCGCGTCCCGGGGATGTCTAGGTTGATCACGCCCGGGAGGACAGCCTCACCCCGCGCGAGGCGCACGAACGCGTCGCGCACGGCCTCGTAGGCCTCCTTCGGTCCGAGGAGACTGCGGATCTCCTTCTCGCGCAGGACGCGGAGCTGCATCCTACCTCGCCTTCCCCGCCTTCATCTCCCGCAGGAGCGCGTCGAAGCGGTCGAGGCCCGCGACGAGATAGTCCGTCGGCGGCCCGATCCCGATCCGCACGTAGCCGTCCATGCCGAACATGTCGCCGGGGACGAGGAGCGTGGACTTCTCCTTCCGCAGCCGCTCCACGAGCTCGGTCGAGTTCATCGGGAAGGCGTACTTGATCCAGCAGATCGCGCCCGCCGCGGGGGCGACGTGGGAGAAGAGCGTGCCGTGGGCCTCGAGCCAGTCGCGGAGCGCGGGGTAGTTCTTCCGGAGGATCGACCGCGTACGCCCAAGGATCTCCCGCCGCCTCCGCTTCTCGAGGACGAGCCGCGCCAGGCGATCCGAGAGCATGGTCGGCGTGAGGGTGAGGTAGTCGTGGTAGCCCATCAACTCCTCGACCGTCCGCGCGGGCCCGACGAGCCACCCGACCCGGAGGCCGGGGAGGCCGTACGCCTTGCTCAGGCCGTTCGTGACGATCGTCTTCTCGTACGGACCCCAGAGCGTCTCCGTCTCGCCCGCCTCGCGCTCCGCCCCCTGGTACACCTCGTCGGAGAGGAGCCACGCGCCGGCGTCCTCGACCGCATCGAGGAGCGCCTTCCGCTGCGCCTCCGCCATGATCGCACCGGTCGGGTTGTTCGGGTTGCAGACCTGGATGGCTCGCGTCTTCTTCGTGACGAGCTGCTTGAGATCCTCGGGGTCGAACTGCCAGCCCAGGTCCTCGCGGAGGACCAGCGGCTTCACCTTCACGCCCCAGGTCTTCGCGAGCCCCCAGAGCTGCTGGTAGTTCGGCTGCATGAGGACGAGCTCGTCGCCCTTCTCGAACAGCCGCCACGCGGAGGTGAAGATCGCCTCCGAGGACCCGTTGGTCACGAGGACGTTATCGTCAATCGCGTGCGGGTAGAGGGCCGCGACGGTCTCGCGGAGCTCGGGAGTGCCCTCCGACTGCGGATAGCCGAGGCGGACGTCGAGGAACCGCTGGACCGCGTCGTCGTGGCCGAGCAGCTCGCGGAGGGTGAAGGGATGCACGCCGCTCTCCGCGAGGTCGTACTCGACGACGTATTCGTAGACGGACTGGTACCGCTCCATCTCGAACGGCTCGATCTTCATCCGGACCCGCGGCCCGGGATTCGGATGCGGAACGTTAAAGATTCTCGCCGGGTGCGGCGACCGGGACGCCGGGTCCCAGGCGGGTCGCGCCCGTTCACGCGCGCGGAGACTCGGCGGCGGAACACCCCTCGACCGAGCCCACGCGCCAGGCCCGGTTGCCGCTGATCACGAGGACGTCCCCGCAGACGCAGCAGCGGAGGAAGAGCGCGAGGCCTCCCAGGCCCAGCTCCTCGCGGACCGAGTGAGGACACTCGGTCTCCGCGCGCAGCGGGACCGGAGAGGCTTGGGAGTCCGACGGAGTCTCGCGCGTGGCAGCCGGCACCCTCCTCTCCCGAGTCCGGAGCCCGCGCACCCACCGACCTACTCGAACCCGGAGGGGAGGCGGACGGAGCTCGCCAAGAACCCAGGGTACGCCCGAATGCCATTCGTCCCGCGCGTAGGCGCGGAGTTCCGGGGAGATGCGATCCCTCGGCATCGTCCGTGTGCAGCTCACCCATGTCGCGTTCGGTATCATGCGAGAAGACGAGACGGGCCGCGGACTTGGGGGTTGGTCCGGCATTCGACGGCTTGGGTAGGAGGCCGTCCATGGACGGCGAAACCCTTGAGTGGCCGAGGGGCGCGGCGGCTTGTCGGCTCACGCTTTGCGGTGGGCGGCCAGGTCCGGGAACGCGCCTTCCTTCTCCAGGAGCTTGCGCTTCGTCGCGGGCCCGCCCGCGCCGCCGTAGTTGCCCACGCCGCCGGCCGCGGGCACGACGCGGTGGCACGGGACGACCAGGATCGCGGGGTTCTTCGCGCAGACGTTCCCGACCGCGCGGGACGCGTGGGGCTCCCCGATCAGGCGCGCGAGGTCGCCGTACGTGACCACCTCGCCCGGGGGGATCGTCCGCAGGCGCTCGAGGACCTTGCGCTCGAACGGGGTGACGTCGAGGTCCAGGGGGATGTCCTGGAGGTCGTCCTCGCCGGTGGCCAGGTGGTTGAGGACCCGGGACAGGTACGGATGGTCCTCCCCGTGCGGCTCCTTCGGTGGCTTCGCGGCCAGGGACACGGCCGCGATGCGGTCGCCGCGGACGGTCATGCTCACGAAGAGCCCGAGGTCTTCGCTGAACTTCGCGTAGAGGTGGAGGGCTTCCGCGCCCGCCGCCTTGGGTCCCTGCTCCTCTTGGAGCAGGCGCATGCGGACGACGGGGGCGAGGGCCCGCACGAGCTGGGATTCCGCGGCTTTCAGGTGCTCCTCGAACGTGCTCCGCGCGATCCCGAGGCCTTGCGCGACCTCGCCCGTGGTCACCTTCCGCGGCGCGTCGTAGTAGCCGGCCTCGAGCGCCGCGAGGATGGACTGCCCTTGGCGACGGGTCAGGGAGGGGAGCAGGAGCCCGGAGGCGAGGA
>JAJYKG010000046.1 GCA_021788795.1 Thermoplasmata archaeon
GGCAGGGTTCGCGTCCATCGGCATCATGATGCGCTGGACGACCGTCCGTGTCTCTGCGATGCTGCGGGGCCCTGCCATGCGGACCCCCAGCCGCCCGAGGCTCTTCATCCTTCGCGCGCCCTCGGAATCGCCCCGCCGTCCGGCTCGTGGCCATGGCCCTCGGGGCGAACGGCCTCCTGCGACGGCCCTGGGATCGGGCGGCAGGATGCCGTTCTTTCGGTCCGCCGAAAGGTCAAATAACACGGAAGGCGTAGGCGCCCCACCATGGCGATGCGGGAATGCCCGGAGTGCGGGCAGAGCGTCAAGCTCGAGAACATGAAACGCCACTTCGCCAACGTCCACCCCGGGAAGGACGTCGCCGCCGCGATCTCCGAGGAGGAGCACCGCCAGGTCCAGAGGGCGAACCGCCCGAGCCGCCGCCCGTTCTACGGGCAGAAGACGTTCCAGATCGTCGTCGGGGTGGTCGTCATCCTCGCGGTCGGCTACGTCGGCCTTCCCTACATCCTCGGGGCGAACTCCGGCTCCGCCCAGAACATCGTGACGTACTGCGGCCTCGAGGGGACGATCGAGCACTACCACCCGCTCCTCGTCATCAACGACAATGGCGCGCAGCAGCACCTTCCCTACGATCCGAGCTCGGGTGCGGACATCGGGGGGATCAACCAGCCTGGATACACGAACCCGGCGTACTACTGCCCCTCGGGCCAGCTCCACGTCCTCCACACCCACGACGGCTCCGGCATCGTCCACGTGGAGCTGCCCTTCGCCCCGAAGTCGCCCCCCACCCTGGGCCAGTTCTTCGAGATCTGGGGGGAGCCCCTCACCCCGAGCGCCGTGTGGACCTTCTCGGGGCACGTGACCGCGCAGGTGTTCGACGGGGACACCCATCAGGTCACGGACTACTCCTCGAACCCGACGGCCATCCCCCTGTACGCGCCCGCCGCGGGGGCCAACGCCAACCCCTATCCGATCCCGCAGAGCATCATCTTCAACGGTCAGTACGGCGACGGCCAGTCGGGCGGCTACTTCTCCGGCGAGATCATCTGGCTCAACGTCACCGCGTAGGCGGCGCACGGCCCGGGTGAAAAGCTATAGGCCCCCCTCCCCTACCCGCGGGCGCAGGGGGACCATCCTCGTGGGGCGGGACCGGGAGGGGCTGCGGGCGAGGACGGGCGTCCGGCTGCCGCGGGAGACGCTTGCCCCCCTCCTCGTCGCGGCGCTCCTCCTGGCGACTGGGGTGGGAAACGTATGGTGGGACCTCGGCGTCCCGTCGTCCTCGAATCCTGCGCGGCTCTCCCCGACCGCCGACCCGTTCCCCGTCCTCCCCGCGGCGCCCGTCCTCCACGTGCTCCCCGTGCCCTGGACGACGAACGCGTCCGCGCAGCTCGCCCTCACCTCCCTCCAGGGGCTCGTGAACCGCGGCGGGGCGCAGCTCTACCTGGACGAGGACAACGAGACGGGCAACGCGTCCTCGATGCTCACCTTCCTGGCGTCCCGGTACGGCGTGACGTACGACGTCGTCACGGCGGCGTGGGCATACGCGCAGTACCGCCCCCTCATCCGAGGGATCATCGTCACCGACCCGTCGCGGCCGGAGAGCGTGAACATCGGGACCATGCTCGCCTCCCTGGACGACGCGGTCCTCGCCGACCCGGCGATGGCGGCGTACCTCCACGCGGCCTACGGCCTCCCGATCCTCCTGGACTATGCCTCCAGCAACTGGACCGCCGCGGACGCGGCGGGCGCGTACGACCGGGCGCTGCGCGAGCTGTACCCCTCGTGCGATCCGGACCTGCTCGCAATCCTGCCCCCGGACCAGATCGCCCTCCGCGACTACCTGATCGCCACGCGGACCTTCGTGTTCTACGAGCCGCAGGGCATGCTGGCGACGCCGGAGCAGCTCGCGTCCACGCAGCGCATCCTCGCGGCGACGCCTCGGGGCATCCCGATCCTCGGCTGGTTCCACAGCCCCACCCTGACGGAGGAGAACGCGTTCGTCCAGCTCGCGTCGAAGTACGGGAAGAGCGTCTTCGGCTCCGAGTCCGTCCCGAACCTGAGCGTCCTCACCGCGTACGGGAGGAACGAGATGCGCTCCCCGCCCGCGCCCCCGGCGGCGCCGCCCCTCCAGAACAAGACGTACGCGGTCGTCGCGGTCCCGGACGGCGACAACCTGGACTTCGTCTCGGGCCGGATGCGGACCCTGTGGGACGAGCCCCAGCGCGGGACGTTCCCCATCGCCTGGAGCCTGAGCCCCCTCCTGGCGGACCTCGCGCCGCCGTACCTGGACTACTACTACAGCACCGCGACCCCGGACGACCGGTTCGTCATGGGCCCGAGCGGCGCCGGGTACGCCTATCCGGACTACTTCGGCTCCGGCGACCTCTCCGCGTACCTCCAGACCACGGCCCGCTACGAGGACCTCACAGGCATGGACGTGATCTGGCTCCTGAACGCGTTCGTGGCCTCCGAGATCCCCTACCGCTCGTCGACCCTGTCCGCATACGTGAGCGCGCTGCACCCCCGCGGCATCGTCCTGGACTACGATGACCAGGCGAAGACCCAGGATGTCTGGATGCAAGCCGGCGGCGCCGCCGCGGCTCCGGTGATCCGCTCGACGCAGATGTGGACGACCACGGACAACTTCGACGCCAAGGTCGGGGACGCGATGGCGTCGTGGGGCCCGGGCGCGCACTTCCTCTGGATCACCGTGTATACGTTCCGCTTCGACCTGGCCGATGCCGCGGCGATGGTCCAGCGCCTCGAGGCCCAGACCGGCGGGAACGTCGTGGTCGTCACGCCGGAGCAGCTCTTCACCCTCGTGCAGGAGGACTTCCAGCTCCGCGCGCAGCAGCAGCTCGCGGCCCTGCGCGCCGACCCGTTCGCCTCGGTCGTGGCCGCGCCCGAGCTGGCGAACGCGGGGGCGTGGCTCGACGGCACCGCGCCCGGGGGCCGTCCGGGCTCCCCGGCGTACAACGCCTTCCAGGCGATCGCGGACCTCCGGGAGGCCGGGCTCGAGGAGGCCCTCGCGGCCTCCGGCCTGGTGGTCGTGCTCGCCGCGCTCGTCCAGCTGCGCCGGGTCGGCGGCGGCGCGACGCGCGCCCGCGCGGTCGCCGCGGACGCGCGCCCCCTTCTGGTCCTCGCCGCGGCCTTCGGGCTGTTCCTCCTCGCCACGCGCTCGGGGCTCGAGGCCAACTTCTGGAGCTACCAGTGGATCGTCGTCGGCGCGGTCCTCGCGGGCGCCGGCCGGCCTCTGCGGAGGTACCTCGACCGGACGTACCCGCGCGTCGGCCTCCCCGTTACGGCGGGGCTTGACCTGGCCTTCGTGGCCCTCTCCCTGGCCACGAACGTGGCGTTCGCCCTGGCCGCGATCGGGACCGTCGCTCTCGCGGACGCGGCCCTCGCCCGCGAGCCGTCGCGGCCGGCGGGCCTCGTGCTCGCGCTGTCGCTCGGGACCGCCGCGGGCTTCCTCCTTCCCGTCGACGCGCTCTCGTTCGGCCTCCTCGGGGTGCTCCTGCTCGCGCCCCTCGCGACGGCCCCCCTCCGGCCCGGGTCGCCGGCGGAGCCGGCCGGGAAAGGCGCGCTCCTCCGCGGCCTCGTCGTTACGCTGCCCGTCGCGGCCCTCGTCGTGGCGTCCAACTACTCCCTCACGCTTCGTCTCGGGCTGGCGGGAGGCCAGCTGTCCGAGCTCGCGGCGGCGCTCCTCGTGCTCGGGCCGCTCGCCGGCCTGCTCGCGACCCGGGGACGCGGGGCGGCGCGGAGCGGGCCCGTCGTGGTCGCCGGCCTCGCCCTCTCCGCAGCCCTCTCCGCGTCCCTCCTCGTGGTCTCCGGGACGTTGGCCACGACGCTCGTCCTCCTCGCCCTCGTCGCTTCCCTCGCGGTCGCGGCGGAGGCGACGCTGCGGCGCGTCCGGGCCCGCGGCGAGTCGCTGTCCGCCGTGCTCACCGCCGCGGTCTCCTGGATCCCCCTCTTCCTCCTGTTCTTCCGCATGCCCCCGGTGGTCTACTCCCTCAGCCTCGTGCATCTCCCCGAGGTGCTCGAGGCCGCACTCTACGCGCCCGTCTCCCTGCTCGCCGCCGGATGCGCGGCCGCCGCCCTCGTCGCGGCGATGCGCCTGCGGTGCGAGGCCTCCGTGGCAAAAGGTTATCCCCCGTCCGCCTCTCTCCAGGGAGGACGGTCCCGATGAGGAAGCTTCCGAAGAAGCGGTTCCTGGAGGTGGGCGGGTACATCCTCCGGAACAAGATGGCGGGCGAGGCCATCTACCCCTTCTACGCGTCGTTCAAGCTCACGCGCCGCTGCAACTTCACCTGCTCCTTCTGCAACTGCTGGCACGTGAAGAACCAGTGGAAGGACATGCCCACGGAGGACGTGAAGAAGGTCCTGGACAACCTCGCCCGCTCGTCCGTCATCATGACGTCCTTCGAGGGCGGCGACCCCCTCGTCCGCGAGGACATCGCGGAGCTCCTGAAGTACCAGCACGAGAAGCCGTTCTACCTCCTCTTCACCACGTCGGAGAGGGACCTGCCGGACCGCTACCCCATGGCCGAGTACGGGAAGTACATCGACTTCCTCCACATCTCGATCGACGAGGGCCACAAGAACCTCGACATGTTCGACGACCTGGAGCAGTTCACGAAGTGGGGCTCCGTGGTCACCGTGCAGATCGTCGTCACGAAGAACGACGTGGGCGCGCTGGAGAAGAAGATCAAGCGCTGCTACGACGCCGGCGTCAAGGCCGTCGTCATGTGCGCGGTCCACCTGAAGAACACGAAGGACCACCTGCCCGACCTCCTGACGATGTCCCAGAAGGGCCTCGAGCTCCGCAAGAAGTACCCGGGCGTGATCATCTCGCCGAAGGGGTACTTCACCGGGATCCTCAGGGACCACGGCTGCGACACGTCCTCGATCATCGTGGACGCGGACGGCCTCCTGTGGTATCCGTGCCGCGTCCTCGAGGAGAAGACGATCAACCTGGTCGACTCCGACCTCCGGACCTACGTCGAGTCGCCGGACGCGGCGGAGCGACGGCACCGCATGGCCACCTGCGACCTGCAGTGCGCCTGGTACCAGTACTACGCCACGCAGTCCTTCGTGAACCCGCGGGAGATCCTCTCCGCCTGGGCGCCGTACTACCGCGACCTCGTGAACGGCGGCAAGCAGCCTATGCAGGTCGTGCCCGCGATGCCCTCGATGGCGCCGCAGGTCCGCGCCCACCAGGCGATCCTCCAGGAGTCCGCGAGGAAGGGCACCCGGGACGCCTCCGCCGCGAACGGCGGGCTCGTGCCCCTCGAAGTCGTGGAGCCGCCGAAGCACTAACGGGCGGTTTCGTTCCCGCCCCTCGGACCGAAACGGCCCGTCGTGACCGTGGGGTACCCTTGTGCATCGCTAGAGTAGAATAGACCGACAGCGTATTTAGGAGGCGATACCTGGAATCCCCTCAGGATGCCTCCATGCAGGAACGCACCGTCCTCCTCCTCGTCGTGGTCCTCGTTGTGTCCACGGCGGCCGCGGGGGCGGCGGTGAACCTCTTCCGCCCGAATGACGCGGTCGAGTGGCGCGCGTTCAACCTGGCCGTCGCCACGAACCTCACGGGCGCGGTCGGCTCGCCCCTCCAGGTCTCCGTGAGCGTGCGCCAAGGCATGCTCAATCCACGTACCCTGACGGACGTGTTCCTATCCCTCGACGTCGGGACGATGCAGGTCCGCTCGTCCACGCCGGGCACGAACCCGTGGGGCTATCCGACCGTGTGGAACCTCACGGGCCTCGACCTCTCGAGCCCGCGGCTCTACAATGCCACCGTCGTGCCGACCCAGGCCGGCACGACGGTCGTCTACGCGATGGTCTGGGTGCCGCTCGGCAGCCTGGCGTCCGTGCCGATCGACGCGAACGGCCACGTGAACCCCGCGGGCGTCACCCTGGAGGCGGTCGCGTCGCAGTCCGTCGTCGTGACGGCGTGACGCCTCACGCACCGACCAGGTCCGAGTAGGAGGACGCCATGAGGTCCTCCGGAGGGATCTGGAAGTAGCGGACCAGGGACTCGAGCTGCGCGTGCCCCGCCTTCTCCTCCGCCTCCCCGGAGACGACCTTCTCGAACTCGAGGAACCTCCCGAGGCCCTGGACCGAGTCCAGGTGGACCTGGACGCCCTCGAGACGGTAGATCTCGCGGGTCTTGCGCACCTCGGCCTGCACGGGGAACGTTCTGCGGAGGATGTCCAGGACCGCCGCGGCGTCGGGCAGGTCTGCGAGGAGGACTCGGCTCTCCTTGACGCCGCCCTGGTCCGGCCGCTCGTAGTACACGAGCTGCCCCTCCTTCCGCCCTTCCACCGCGCGCAGCTTCAGGCGGCGCTCGCCCAGGGAGAAATACGTGTCGACCTGCCGGAACGTGCCGACGCGCTCCGCGCCGGAGAGGAGGGCGCGCGCCTTGCCCAGGTCCTCGTACCGCGCCTTGAGCTCGACGAGGTGCTTCGAGGGCGCCACGCCGGCGGGATGGGCGCGGGGCGCAAGAAGGTTCGGGTCGCCTAGAAGCGGTGCTCGGGGAGGAAGTCCTCCACCATGGCGTCCACGCCCTTCGCGGTGCGGGCTTGGGCCAGGGCCGCGCGGGGCAGGTCCTTCGCCGCGGCGAGGTGCCGCTTCGGCGCCGCGATCGCCCCCTCGAGGTGGTCCCGGTGGGCCCGCAGTCCGCGCTTCGCGTCGCGCAAGGCGCGCCGGTCCGCCTCGGTCGCGTTCCCCGCTGCGAGCTTCAGCTTGCGGGCGATCATGAGGGTCCGCAGGGCGAGGATGCCCACGGCCGCCGGAATCACGAGCCACACGAGGTCCACGGTATCCCATCGCCCCCGGTCTCTCCAGGGGCGAGGCGGCGTACGGGAGGCTTCTATTAAAGGTTCCCGTACACACCGCATGACCCCGCCCGCTCCCGGGAAGACGGTGGAGCGCAACCCGTCCCCGGGTATCTACCCGAGGACCGGCCACGCCATCATGCGATTGCGAGCAGGAGGACCGCGGAGAGCCCTGCGGCCCCGAGGGCGGCACCGCCGAAGAGCACGGTCCGGGAGAGCCGTTCGAGCCGCGCGCGGGCCGCGGTGAGGTCCTCCGGCGCGGTTGCGAGCCGCGCGCGGAGCGCCTGCAGGTTCGTGAGGATCAGGCCGTCCAGGAGGCCGAAGGCCGCGAGGACGGCGAAGAGCACGAGGAGGGCCAGGGTGACGGTGAAGTGCGTCTCGTAGAGGCCGGCGCCCACGAAGACCACGTACAGGGGGGCGGTCCACCAGACGAACGAACGCAACTCGTCGAGTCGATGACATACTTCCGTGACGTCCTGGTCAGCCGACGCGTCGCTCCCCTCGTCCGGACGGAGCAGCTATCGGCCCCAGGCTAGATATCCTTTGGGGAGCGGTGGACCTTCCGCGGCAGCGCGTTGCGGACGAGCTTCTTCGCGTCCTTGAACGCTTTCTGGTCCCGCAGCGCGTCGAACTCCTTCTTCTGCGCCTCGCGGGTCCGCATGCTCGCCGCGATGTCCCGCTTCCGCGTCTCGATCGATGCGTTCAGGGGCCCCTTGTACTCGCGGAGCGTGTCGCGCGCGCCGCCCAGGTTCCGGGTCACGGTGTCCTTCGCGGCCTGGAGGGACTCGCGGTGCGAGTCCAGGGACTTCAGGGCCTCCTCGAGCGCCCGCGTGTCCGCGAGCATGGGCGACCGCGATGCCGACTTCAGCCGCCTAGCCACCATGACCACCCGCCCCGTGAACACGCCGATGGCGATCAGGGCGAGCACCAGCGGCTGGGTGAGGAATGCAAGATTGGGGTCCATCGCAGTGCCGCCTCTCGGAGCATCCGTGCCTTGGACTCCGTTCTATCTTTACCTTGCCCATAGGGAGCATATACTGTCGATAATGCGACTCCGTGGCATGGACCGTGCGAATCTCGGTCCCCGCGCGAGCGGCGGGCATATACTTCGCGCCGCGGATTTCGGGGGTCCTCACGGGTCCCTCTCCCGTGGGAGGGAAGGCGGCGGACCGGATAAGCGCTGGGCTCGTCCGGGCGTCGGCCCGCCGCAAAACGCTCATATCCTGACGTCCCTCCCGCGCGCCGGTGGACCCGTGATCGTCCTGTACGACGAGGCCTACAGCCCATACTGCGCGAAGGTCCGGAAGCTCCTGGAGTTCAAGGGGATCCGCTACCGCACGATCCCGGTGCCGTACCACGACAAGGTGCGCCTCCTGAAGGAGACCGGCCAGGACTACGTCCCGTTCCTGCGGGACGGACGTCGCGGCGTGCCCTGGACGGAGGCCGTGGACTACCTCGAGCGCGTCCGTCCCGAGCCGAGCGCCTACCCCGAGGGCCTGCGCGCGGCCTGCAGGGTCCTGGAGGCATGGGAGTACGACTGGTTCGAGGACCGCTACTGGGCGATCGTGGCGCCGTTCCTCGAACGCAAGCTCACGGATCCGGTCGAGCGCTGGAATTTCACGGAGACCTGGGAGCGGGCGTACGGGCCGTTCGACGCGGTGCGGAAGGATCCCGGGCCGGTCTGGGAGAGCCTCGCCGCCCCGCTGGAGACGCTCGAGCAGGGCCTGCGGGACCACCCGTTCCTGATCGCGGCGAAGCCGACCGCGTTCGACTTCGCCATCTACGGCGACGTCCACGCGGGCGAGTACGCGGGCGTACGGTGGCCCGCACGGTACCCGCGGCTGCGGGCGTGGTACCGGCGCGTGGACCGGCTGTGAGGTCTGGGACCCTGTGGGCCCGGCGCCGTTCTGTATGCCTCTACTCGGAGGTACGTGAGCGCGGACGAGCTCGGGCGGCCTTCCCCCGGGCGGGGACGCGCTTCTTCATGAAGACGGCCACCTCGCCGCGCTCGAGGTCCTCGTTCGAGTAGTACGAGATGTCCACCCCCTCGAGCCGGAAGCCCGCCGCCCGGTAGAAATCGATCGCGGGGGCGTTCGTCGTCTGGGTCTCGCACACGAGCGCGCGGTAGCCTGCCTCCTGGGCGCGGCGTGCGAGCTCCGCCACCAACCGTCTTCCGATCCCCCGCCTTCGGTGAGAGGCCGCCACCGCGAACTCGTGGACCCAGACGCTCCGGTTCCAGTCGCGCGGCTCCGCCAGGGCGAAGCCCACGAGCGTCGCGCCGTCGTAGGCGCCCAGGGACCATCCCCTCCGGATCACGCCGCGGTAGCGGCGCAGTTCCTCCGCGGGGTGAGCAAAGTGCTTCACCCAGGGCCGCCGGAGCGGCTTCCGCACGAGCCGGAAGGCCGCCTGGCTGCGGCTCTCGGAGACCGTCACGGCGTAGCGCGCGCCCGATGCGTAGCCCCCGGCCAGCCGCCGGAGATCGGCAGGGGACAAGCGGCGGAGCGGGCCGATCCGGACCCGGCTCACGTCACACCACCACGGGGTAGTCCGTGATCCGCCGCTGGCCGCGGAGGTACGCGCGGAGCACGCTGGCCCGCCACCAGTTCTCCAGCGGCAGGCGCATGCGCCGGCCGACCTCGGCCTCCGCCTCCTCCAAGGTCGCGAACCGCGCGGCGGGCTTCGCGAGCGCGGCGCGCGCGAGCTCGCGGTAGCGGAAGACGCCCAGAGGGATCCAGTCGTCGTAGACCTCCATGAAGACGAGGGCCCCGGCCTGCCGCCCGCGGCGGGCGAGGTGCTCGAGCACGGGGTTCTTCGTCGCATGGTACGCGCCGCCGATCGCATCCGGGTACGTCGTGCGTCCGGTCGTGAACTCGTGGTCGTGGATCGGCGTGGGGTTCGAGGACAGGTTCCACGCCTCCATCCCCTCGAACATGAACGCCTGCGGGAACAGGAGGATCGTCACCGTGTTCGCGAGGCCGGTGGCGCTGTACACCTCGTAGTCCGGGATCCACGGGGAGTCGCGCACCCGGCCGATGAGCGCCCGGCCGAGGATGTCGTCCACCGCGGTGATGGACCACTCCGTCGGGACGAGCCGCCGCCGCTCCTTTTCACCGAGCAGCCCCACGGAGAAGATGCGGGTGATCGCGCTCTGCGTCACGTCGTGCGCGTACAGGTCCGTCACGGCCTCGCTCGCGCGCACGTCCGTGTCGGAGACGAGGTCGTCCACGCGCCGCGGCACGGACGGGTTGGAGGCGAGCTCGACCTTGCGGATGTCCGCGCTCGGGCCGCTGGGCGGCGCGCGGGCGGAGAACGGGCTCGTCAAGGTCGGCGTCTTCTCGAGCCACATCTCCGTGTCCACGGGCTTCGCGGCCATGGCACCCTCCTGGACCACGGACAGGATCGCGTCGGGCTCCTGGGCCTCGACGACGCGCCGCGGGGCCTTGCCGCGGACGAGGGACAGGCGGAAGCGGAGGATCTCCGGGAGCTCGTACGCGAGCCACGTCTCCGAGGCGTCGAGGATGGATGTGTCCTGGTCCCGCAGGGGCGGCACGAGCGGCCCGACGAGGACGCGCGGGTAGCCCCATGAGCCGACGAAGGCGCTCGGCGGCGACGCGCCGAAGAGGTCGGTGGACCGCAGGTCCGCGCGTTCCGTGAACCACGCCCGCACCTTCCGGAGGTACGGGCAGACGGCGAGCTTGCAGCGCTTGATGTCCCCGCCGCAGACGCGGCAGGCGACCTCCCGCTTCACCTCCGCCAGAGTGGCCCGGATGCCGTCCTCGGGGGAGAACATGGCCCTCCGGGACGGGCGCGGACCTCCTCAGGTCGCCGGGCGCGCACTGGGGGCCGGGGCCGCGGAGGCGTTCGCCGCCGGGGCGGCCGGCGCGATCGGCGGGGTCGGCGCGGCCGGGAGGACCTCTCCCGTGTCCGCGTACCACTCGTGGCCGCGGTACGTCTGCGAGTCCACCAGGACCAGGCGGCCTCCGACCATCTTGAAGTCGCTCGGCGCCGCGAGGCTGTCCGACGCGCACTTCGGGCAGCGCTTCACCTTGGCCCCTGCCAGGATTTCCGGGAGCGCCTTCGTCCCGCCTGCGGCGGGCGCTGCGGCGGGCTTCGCGGCGGGCGCAGGGGCAGGGGCGGGAGCAGGAGACGTTGGGGGAGCGGTCTTGGCGGCGGGCGCTGAGGGTGTCGGGGCCGAAGCGGTCGGCGCAGGCGTCGCGGGCTTGGGCACGGAAGCGACGGGCGGCGTCGCGGGTTTCGGTGCGGCGGTGGGAGGAGGCGGAGCTGCCGGGGGCCTCGCGGCTGTGGTCGGGGACGGGGCCGGTGCAGCAGGCTGGGCCGCGGGCACGGGGGCAG
Organism: Thermoplasmata archaeon; assembly: GCA_021788795.1. Taxonomy (GTDB): domain Archaea; phylum Thermoplasmatota; class Thermoplasmata; order RBG-16-68-12; family RBG-16-68-12; genus RBG-16-68-12. The sequence continues at coordinate 11,187 of JAJYKG010000046.1, forward strand.
GAGCCGCCGCGGGTTTGGGCGCCGCCGGGGCCGGCGCGGGGACGGAGAGGTCTTCCTCCCAGATCGCGGCGCACACGCCGCACGTGTGGATCTTGCTCGTGGAGGCGTTGCACGGCTGGGGCCCACAGTTGGGGCAGTGGTGTTCGCGCGCCATGGCGCCCCTCCCGAACCCCGGGAGCCACTTATCTCTTTCGGGATTCTCCTCTCTGTGACGGCGGCGCGCCGCACACCGGGCTGCGGCCTCACGGAGTTCCGCCGCGAGCTTTAAGACGGCCACGCCCTCTATCGCCGCGAAGGAGGGCGACTACGACTCATCGGATGTGGAAGCCTGCGCGGCCCGCCCGCGCGGCAGTGACGGTCTTCCTGGGGCTGGCCCTCGCGCTGGCCCTCATGCTCCTGGCCTCGGCGCCCGCGCTGGGAGCCACGCCGCACGTCCACGACTCCTTCGCGTTCGACCAGAGGACCACCGTGGGCGAGGGGACCGGCGACTACTTTGGGTATTCCGAGGTCACGCAATCCCACTACCGCTACACCGTCGAGTCCGTCTCCGGGAATGACGTCACCGTGAGCGGCACCGGCTCCTGGACGTACTCGAACAGCACGGGCGCGCAGCTCTCCGGCAACGAGCCCTACACGATCGTGTTCTCGCTGAGCAACCGGACCTACCTGTC
>JAJYKG010000047.1 GCA_021788795.1 Thermoplasmata archaeon
GTCCACGACGCCGCGCAGGCGGAGCTCTTCTTCGAGACCATGGAGGTCGGCGTGGACGGCGTCCTCCTCACGCCGCGGGACCCGAAGGAGGTGCGCGCCCTGCGGGAGCTCGTCGAGTCCCGTCCGGAGACGGTCCCCCTCGTCGCGGCTCAGATCACGGACGTCCGCGCCCTCGGCCTGGGCGACCGCGTGTGCGTGGACACCTGCTCGATCCTCCGGGACGGCGAGGGGATCCTCGTGGGGAACGCCGCGTCCGCGCTGTTCCTCGTCCACGCGGAGACGATCGAGTCCGGCTACGTCGCCCCGCGCCCCTTCCGGGTGAACGCCGGTCCGGTCCACGCGTACGTCCTCCTGCCAGACAGCTCCACGAAATACCTGAGCGAGCTGCGCGCCGGAGACGAGGTCCTCGCGGTCGACGCCCGCGGCGCGTCTCGGGGCGCGATCGTGGGCCGCGTGAAGATCGAACGACGGCCGCTCGTCCTCGTCGAGGCGGAGGCGGACGGCGGACGCATGAGCACGATCGTGCAGAACGCGGAGACGATCCGCTTCGTCACGCCGGAGGGGAAGGCCCTCTCCGTCAGCTCCCTGCGCCGGGGCGACACGATCCTCGTCCACCGGGAGGAGGGCGGACGGCATTTCGGCATGCGGATCCGAGAGACGATCACGGAGCGGTGAGACGGTGCACGTGGCGGCGGTCATCGCGGCGGGGACGGCGGGCGAGGCGGAGCAGCAGGCGCGCGCCTGCCTCCGCCGCGGCGCGGACCTCGTGGAGTTCCGCATCGACGCGCTGCGCCACCCGACCGCGGGCGACCTCAAGCGGCTCGCCTCCGCCCTCGGGCCGCGGGCCATCGCGACCCTGCGGTCCCCCGCACAGGGAGGCTTCCGCGGCGTCGACCGGGACGCGCGGCACGCGCTCCTCCTCGAGGCCTGCCGCCTCCCGTTCCGCTACGTCGACGCCGAGCTGACGACCGACGCGGAGCGCCTCGCGGAGTACGCGAAGCTCGCGAAGAGCCGCGCGAAGGACCTCATCGTCTCCCACCACTTCAGCGCCCCCGCGTCCCCGGAGGAGGTGGGCGGGATCCTCGACGCCTGCCTGGCCCAGGGGCGCGTCGGGAAGGTCGCCGTCCCCGTGGCCACCGTGGAGGAGGCCGCGGCCCTCGTGGACCTCGCGCGGGACCGCTCCTCGTCGCGCTTCGCCCTCGTCGGCATGGGAGCGGCGGGCATGCTCACGCGGGCCCTCGCCGCGGATACGGGGCAGGAGATCCAGTACGCGACCGGCAACCGCGAGACGGCCGCGGGGCAGCTCGGCCTCGACGCGGCCCTCCGGGTGCGGTCCAAGGATGCCTTCGTCCTCGGGATCCTCGGCCGTCCCCTCGGCCACTCCTTCTCCCCGGAGATCCACGAGGCCGCCCTCCAGGCCGTGCACCTGCCGGGCGTCTACCTGCCGTTCGACGTCGCCGAGGCGTCCCTCGAGTCCTTCCTGTCCACCGCGGACGGGCTGCACGTTCGCGGGCTCAACGTCACGATCCCGTACAAGGAGAAGGTCGCGGGCCTCATGGACGAGCTCGATGGGGATGCGGAGGCCCTCGAGGCCGTGAACACGGTGGTCCTCCACGAGGGCTGGGCGAAGGGTCACAACACGGACACGTACGGCTTCCGGACGTCCCTCCGCTCCCTCGGCCTGCGCCTCGGCGGGCGCCGCGTCCTCGTCGTCGGCGCGGGGGGCGCCGCGAAGGCGGTTGTCCATGTCCTCCTGCGGGAGGGCGCCGAGGTGGCGGTCGCGAACCGTACGGCGGTGCGGGCCGAGGCCCTGGTGGACGCCTTCGACGACGATGTCGGTCTCCTCGCGCCCGAGGAGGCACCGCGCAAGGGGCCCTGGGACCTCCTCGTGAACGCCACGCCGGCCGGGACGGCGGGCATGGAGGCCGTCCTGCCCGTCCCCGAGGCTGTGCTGGACCGCACGGCCTTCGTCTACGACCTCGTGTACAATCCGCCGGAGACGCCGCTCCTGGCCGCGGCGAAGCGGCGCGGGGTGCGCGGGACGAACGGCCTGGAGATGCTCCTCCAGCAGGCCGCCCAGTCCTTCGAGCTCTGGACGGGCAAATCGGCGCCCTACGAGGCGATGCGGCGCGCCGCCTGGGAGGCCGCGGCATGAGGGCCCAGGCCACGTGCTTCGGGGCGGGGACCCTCGTCAACGCGATCGCGACGCGGAAGGGCGCCGCCTTCGGGCTCGCCCTCCGGGCGACCGCCGTCGCCGAATCCCTCCCGAGGGCCGAGGGCGTCCGCGTCCAGGTCGCAGGGAGCGTGGACCCGACCTTGGCCATGGGGTGCGTGCAGCGCGTCCTGCGGCGGAGCCGCCGACGGGCGGGTCTGGCCGTCCGCGTGGACTCCGAGATCCCCGTGTCCCGGGGCCTGAAGAGCAGCTCCGCCGTGGCCAACGCGGTCGTCCTGGCGTCCGCCCGCGCCCTCGGGCTCGAGCTGGAACCGCTCCAGATCATCGGCATCGGCATCGAGGCGGCTCTCGAGGCGAAGGTGACCGTCACCGGCGCCTTCGACGACGCCTGCGCCTCGTTCTTCGGCGGCATCGTCGTCACGGACAACGCCGCGCGGGAGATCGTGAAGGCGGACCGCTTCCCCGGGGACCTCATGGCCGTCCTCCACATCCCGAAGCGCGCGATCCCGAAGCCGAGCCTGGCGGCCAAGGACTTCTCCTCCATCCGGCCCCAGGTCGAGGAGGCGTACCGCCTCGCCCTACGGGGCGAGTACTTCCGCGCCCTGGAGCGGAACAGCGCCGCCTACGCGCCGATCCTCGAGGTCGACGAGTCACCGGCCCGCCGCGCCCGCGCCGCTGGCGCCGTGGCCGCGGGCATCACCGGGGCCGGCCCCGCGATCCTCGCGCTCGCCAAGCCTGCCCACGTGGAGAGCGTCGCCCGCGCCCTGGACGACGGGGAGGCCGAGGTGCGCGTGGCGAGCCTGAACACGGTCGAGTCGCGGGAGGTCGCGCCATGAGGCTCCGCGTCCGGGCCTCCGTGGTCCGCGGGAGCGTCCGAGCGCCGCCGTCGAAGAGCTACATGCACCGCGCTCTCCTTCTGGCCGCCCTCTCCGGCGGTCCCTGCCGCATCGAGCGTCCGCTCCTCTCGGAGGACACGGAGGCCACCCGGGCCGGAATCGAGGCCCTGGGGGCCCGCGTGGACCGGCTCAAGGACGGTCTCCGCATCGAGTGCGGTCGGCTCCGCGCTCCTTCGCACGAGATCGATGCCCGCAACTCGGGGACGACCTTGCGTCTCCTCACGGGCGTCGTCGCCCTCCTCCCCGGAACCACCGTGCTCACCGGGGACGCGAGCCTCCGGCAGCGTCCCATGGGCCCGCTCCTCGAGGCGCTCCGCGCGCTCGGGGCCCGCACCCGCGCCCTCGGGCCCGACGGGCGACCGCCGGTGGAGGTGGGCGGCCCGATGCGCGGCGGCCGCGTGACCGTCCCGGGGTCCGTGAGCTCCCAGTTCCTCTCCAGCCTGCTCCTCGCCGGCCCGCTCGCCCCGGAGGCGACCGACCTCCGCGTGGCCCCGCCAATCGTCTCGGAGCCGTATCTCGAGATGACGCGGCACATGGTCCGCCGGTTCGGCGGCACGATCGAGGGCGACGGGACGGAGATCCACATCCCCGGCGGGCAGCGCTACACCGCAACGGACTTCGAGGTCCCCGGGGACTTCTCCTCGGCCGCGTTCCCCCTCGTCGCCGCGGCCGCTGGCGAGGGAGACGTGACCGTGACGGGCCTGGACGCGTCGCTCCCCCAGGGCGACCGCCGCATCGTGGACCTGCTCCGCGCCTTCGGCGCCGAGGTCCACGAGACGGACGGCGCCGTCCGGGTCCGCGGCGCTTCCCTCCGGGCGCAGACGGTCGACCTGGGCGCGACGCCAGACCTCTTCCCCGTCCTCGCGGTGCTCGCGACGCAGGCCCAGGGGGAGTCGCGCTTCGTGAACGGCGCGCACCTGCGGCTCAAGGAGAGCGACCGGATCGAGTCGACCGTCGCCATCCTGGCCGCGATGGGTGCGGACATCGGGGCCACGCCGGACGGCTGCGTGGTCCGCGGGCCTGCGCGCCTCCAGGGGGCCCACGTGGATGCCCGCGGGGACCACCGCGTCCTCATGGCGGCCGCGGTCGCAGGGCTGGTGGCCGAGGACCCCGTCCTCGTCACGGACCCCGAGTCCTACCGGGTCTCCTACCCGACGTTCCTCGAGGATTTCCGCGCCCTGGGGGCGGACCTGGAGGTGATCCCGTGAACACGTTCGGAACGCGCTACCGCACCTTGATCTTCGGCACGAGCCACGGCCCCTTCGTCGGGTGCACGATCGAAGGACTCCGTGCCGGCACTCGGGTCGACGCCGCCTACGTCCAGGCGCAGCTCGACCGCCGGCGCCCGGGGCAGAGCCTCGTCACGAGCCAGCGGAAGGAGGCGGACCGCGTCGAGTTCGCCGAGGGCCTCGCGGACGACGGGGCCACGGGCGAGCCCATCGTGGCGATCCTCCGCAACGAGGACGTCCAGTCCCAGTCCTACGTCGACGTGGGCCGGATCCCGCGCCCGGGGCACGGCGACTTCACGGCTCAGGTGAAGTACGGGGGGAGGAGCGACCTCCGGGGCGGAGGCCAGCTCTCGGGCCGCATGACCGCGCCCCTCGTCGTGTCCGGCGCGGTCGCGCGGCAGGTCCTCCTTCCGCGCGGCATCCGCTTCTACGCCCATGCCGCGCAGATCGGCACCGTCACGAGTCGTCCCGTCACCGTCGCCGAGATCGAGGCGAACGTGGAGCGCACCCCCGTCCGCTGCGCCGACCTCGAGGCCGCGGACCGGATGGTCGCCGAGGTCGAGGCCGCGCGGATGGGCCGCGACAGCGTGGGCGGAATCATCGAGGCGTGGATCACGGGCCTTCCGGTCGGCGTGGGCGAGCCCTTCTTCGATTCCGTCGAGGCAAGCCTGGCCCACCTGCTCTTCTCGATCCCCGCGGTCAAGGGCGTGGACTTCGGCGCGGGCTTCCGCGCCGCCTCGATGCGGGGGAGCGAGCACAACGATCCCTTCGCCGTCGCGGACGGCCGCGTCGTCACGGAGACGAATCACGCGGGCGGGATCCTCGGCGGGATCACGGACGGCATGCCCGTGACCTTCCGCGTCGTCGTCAAGCCGACGGCCTCGATCGCCAGGCCGCAGCGCTCCGTGGACCTCGAGGCGATGAAGCCCGCGGAGACCGTCGTCACGGGCCGGCACGACCCGTGCATCGTCCCCCGCGCCGTGCCCGTCGTGGAGAACGCCGCGGCGATGTCCGTCCTCGACCTGATGCTCCAGGGAGGTTTCGTATGAGCGATCGGGAGATTGCGCGGCTCCGGGACGAGATCGCGGCCGTGGACGAGGAGATCGTGGCCCTCGTGGCCCGGCGGCTCCACCTCGCGGAGGAGATCGGTCTGGAGAAGGAACTTTCGGGCCTCCCGGTCCGCGATGCCGGCGTGGAGGCGCTGGTCCGGTCCCGGCTCCTCGAGGCGTGCCGCGGACGCGGCGTCAGCGAGGCCTTCGCCGCCTCCCTGTCTCATCTCCTGGTCGAGGAGAGCGTGGGCCGCCAGGCCGGCGTCCGCCCGCCGGAGCCGCGGCCGCAGCGAGTGGCCGTCGTGGGCGGCGCGGGACGGATGGGCCGGTGGCTCTCGCGGTACCTCCGGGCCCGAGGCCATGACGTGGTCGTGAACGATCCCGCTGGAGCGGTGGAAGGCTTCCCCCTGGCGCCCGATCTCCGACGGGCCGTGGCCCGCGCCGACGTCGTCGCGGTGAGTGTGCCCCTGTCCGCTGCGGCCTCGGTCCTCCAGGAGATCGCGGACGTGGGGCCGCATGGCCTCGTGTTCGACCTCTGCAGCCTCAAGGCTCCCGTCGCCCCCGCCCTCCGTTCGATGGCCTCGGACGGCGTGCGGGTTGCGAGCGTCCATCCTCTCTTCGGTCCGGACGTCGGGCCCGCGTCCTCCGGCATGATCCTCTTCAGCGACTGCGGGAGCGCCGCGGCCCTGCGGGAGGCGAAGGACCTCTTCCAGGAGACCGGGGCGGCGCTCGTCGACGTGCCCTTGGACCGTCACGACCGGCTCATGGCGACCGTCCTCGGCCTCAGCCACCTGACCCTCCTGGCCTTCGCACGGGCCGCGGACGATCCGCTCGCCCCCCCGGGCCTCCGGCACGCCGCGGGCACAACGTTCGCGCGCCTCGCGGCCGCGGCCGACCACCTCCTCGGCGATTCGCCGGAAATGCTCCGGGACATCCAGGCCCTCAATCCCCACACGCCCGAGGTCCTCCGGCGCCTCCGGGACGCGCTGGACGCCTGGGGCCGCGCGGCCGAGGATTCCGATGGGAAGGATTTCATCACGATGGTTGAACAGGCCCGCTCCTTCTTGGGAGGCCCGCACGCATGAGCAAGATCCCCGTGGCCGTCCTCGGGGCGACCGGAAACATCGGCCAGCGGTTCGTGAGCCTGCTCCAGGACCACCCGTTCTTCGAGATCGCGGCGCTGTGCTCGAGCGAGGGCAAGGTCGGCGGCCGCCTCGCCGACTTCTGGCGCCTGGACGACGCCGCCCTGGACGCCGACGTCGGGGCGAGGGAGATCGAGCCGCTCGACGCACGCGTGCTGGCGCGGTCCGGCGCCGTCGCGGCCTTCAGCGCCCTGCCCCCGGAGGTCGCGGACGGGCTCGAGGCGGAGGCCGCGCGCGCGGGCGCGAAGGTCTTCTCGAATGCCTCGTCACACCGCATGGAGGACGACGTGCCGCTCCTGGTCCCCGAGGTGAACCCGGACCACCTCCGCCTCGTGGAGCGCCAGGCGACGTTCGCCCGCGGCGGCTTCCTCACGACGAATCCGAACTGCTCCGTGACGGGCCTGGCCCTCGTCCTCAAGCCCCTCGCGGACGCGTTCGACTTCTCGGAGGCCCACGTGTCCACCTACCAGGCCCTCTCCGGCGCAGGCTATCCGGGCGTGCCGTCCCTGGACATCCTGGCGAACGTGGTGCCCTTCATCGAGAGCGAGGAGGAGAAGATGCGGCAGGAGGCGAAGAAGATCCTCGGCACCCTTCGCGAGACGGTCGTGCCGAGCCCCCTGGACGTGTGGGCGAACTGCGCCCGGGTCCCCGTGCGCGAGGCGCACCTGGAGGCTGTCTCCATCCCCCTCCAGGAGCCCGTCGAGGCGGAGGACGTGGCCCGTGCCCTCGCGTCGTTCCGTGGCGAGCCGCAGCGGCGCCGCCTTCCGACGGCCCCGCGGCAGCCCATCCTCGTCCGCTCGGAGCGGAACCGGCCGCAGCCGCTCCTCGACCTGAACGCGGGCGAGCCGGCTCGGGCCCGGGGCATGGCTGCGACCGTGGGCCGCATCCGGGTCACGGACCGCAACCTGCGGTTCTTCGTCCTCTCCCACAACACCCTCCGCGGCGGCGCGGGCGGGAGCGTCCTGAACGCCGAGCTGGCGGCCCGGAGGGGATACCTTGCCTGAGGACGGCAAGGTCGCCAAGTTCGGCGGGGCGTGCGTGAGCAACCCCGAGATGTACGACCGGATGGCGGCCATCCTGAAATCGGACCCCGGGCGGAAGTCCGTCGTCGTGTCTGCCGTCGCGGGCGTCACGGATTCCCTGGTCCAGACGATCGCGCGTCCTCGCGAAGAGAAAGAGATTGACCAGTACATCGCGGATTTGAGGAAGCGGCACGTCGCCCTGCTTCCCGCCTCGCCGGAGGACCGCGGGCGCGCGACGGAGGCCCTCGACGCCCTCCTCACGAAGCTCGAGCGCCTCCTATACGGAATCGCGTACACCGAGGAGATCACGGCGCGGATCCGGGACTTCGTCCTCTCCTTCGGGGAGCGGCTCTCGGCGCAGGTCGTCGTCGCGAACCTCCGTTCGCGGGGGATCGAGGCGGAGGCCTTCGAGGCGGACCAGATCGGCCTCATGACGGACGAGAACTACGGGAACGCCACCGCGCTCCTCGAGGACACGCGGGACCACATGGCCCCGATCCTCCGCCGCCAGGCGGCTGCCGGCCACGTCGCCGTGGTCACGGGATTCTTCGGCCTCTCGCCGGAGGGGAAGACCGCGACCTTCGGCCGCGGCGGCTCCGACTACAGCGCCGCGGTCGTCGCGCACGCCCTCGGCCTGAGGACCGTGGAGATCTGGAAGGACGTGGGCGGATTCATGAGCGCGGACCCGAAGATCGTCCCGGAGGCTTTCCCCCTGTCCGTCCTCTCGTACGACGAGGCCGCGGAGCTCTCGTACTTCGGCGCGAAGGTCCTCCACCCGCGGGCCGTGCAGCCCGCGCGGGCCTGCGGCGCCTCCCTGTACCTGAAGAACGTCTACCGCCCCGGCGACGCCGGCACGAGGATCGGCCCGGACACGGTGGACAAGAGCGGGGACGTGAAGAGCGTGTCCTACGTCCGTGACCTCGCGACCCTCAAGGTGTACGCGACCGGCCTCGGCTCGGACGAGGTCCTCCTTTCCCGCAGCTCGACGGCCCTGGCCGACGCCGCTGTGAACATCTACAGCGCCGCGACGTCCCAGACGTGCGTCGCGTTCCTCATCGAATCCGACGCCGTCAACCGAGCGAAGAAGGCCCTCTCCCGCGCCGACCACCTGGCGCTCGAGAAGGTCGAGGCCACGCCGCACGCGTCCCTCGTCTGCTTCGTGGGCGAGGGGATCGGCCACGCGCACGGGATCGCGGCGCGGGTCTTCCGCGCGGTCGCGGACCGCGGGATCGGCGTGCAGTTCATCACCGCGGGCGCCTCGATGGTCGCCTGCCAGTTCACCGTGGACACGAAGGACCTGGAGGACGCCCTGCGTGCGGTCCACCGGGAATTCTTCGGGGACGGGGGCAAGCGCCACGGCTCAGCGTCCGCGGCCGTCCCTTCGGCGTCCGCACCTCTCCCCTAGTCCGTCGCCGCCGAGGTGATTTCGACTTCCTCGGCAACGTCCACGCCCACGGTCGCGCTGCCCCAGCGCCCGATCGCCTTCACGATGTCGTAGCTGCTGAGGATGCCGACGACCTCGCGGCCGTTGAAGACGGCCAGGTGCCGCAGGTTCGCCTTCCTCATCAGCCGCGCCGCGTAGGCGACGGGCACGCCCGGCGTCACGGTCACGAGCGGCGCGGTCGCGATCTCCCCCACGAGGCTCGTGCCCGGATCCCGTCCGTCCGCGAGGGCGTCGACGACGTCGCTCGAGGTGACGATGCCGAACGGCTCCTCGCGCCCCTCGGGCCTCACGATGAGGCTGTTGACCCGCGCGTCGGCCATGCGCTTGGCGGCGGCCTGGAGCGTGGCGTCCTCGGGGATCTCGAAGACCTCCGTGGACATCGCGTCCCGGACCTTCACGTATCGGGCCATCGGACCCCCGAGGCGGTCCCACCGGGAAAGCCCCTGCGTGCGTACAATACGTGCTCGGGCCTGGAAGCGGACGGCCGCCTCGCACGCCTCCCCGGGCCCATCCGCGGACGCCGCCCTCGCCCCGCGGGGAGCCCGTCCGCAACCCGGGGAGCTCATCCATATGCTATGGCTAATAAAATACATCAACGTATAAATAACTGTCATAACTTCCATAAAGGAGCACGGTGGAAGGCCATGTCCTCTCCTGGGACGCAGCTCCGGCTCCGAAGGCCGCGGAACTCCCAGGGTCGTTTCCTCCTCCTCGCCCTGGACCATGGTCTCCCGGCGGGTCCGCTGCCCGGCCTCGAGGATCCCCGGCTCCTGCTCCGCGCTCTGCAGGATGCGCCGCTGACCGGCGTGGTCGTCAACCCCGGGCTCGTGCCCCACCTGGTCTCCAGAGACACGCCCCTCCCGCCGCTCGTCGTCCACGTGTCCGCGGGGACGCTCCTTGGCCGCCCCCCGTCCTCCAAGGTCCTCGCCTGCAGCGTCGAGCGTGCCCTCGCCCTCGGCGCCGATGCGGTCTCCGTCCAGATTGGCTTCGGTGACCCGGAGGAGGGGAGGATGCTCGGGGACGCGGGCCACGTCGTCGATGAGGCCTCCCGCTACGGCCTCCCGGTCCTCGTGATGGCCTACCCTCCGGGCTCCGTCACGGGAACCGCGGCACCCGACGACGTGCGGCACGCCGCCCGCGCCGCCGCCGAACTCGGCGCGGACCTCGTCCAAGTCCCTCATCCCGGGGCCGCGGAGGACGTCCGCGCGGTCGTCCGCGGCTGCCCCGCCCCGGTGCTCGTCGCAGGCGGGCCGCGGTCGGCATCGCCCGAGGCCCTCCTGGACGCGGCGGCCGCGGCCCTGGCCGGAGGTGCCGCGGGCCTCGTGGTGGGCCGAAACCTCTTCCAGCATCCCGACCCCGCGTCCTTCGCGCGCCGCCTCGGCGAGGTCGTGTCGTCCCAGGCTCCGCGAATCGAGATCGCTTCCGCGTGAGATCATGAAGCGCGTCCCCCTCGACCCCGACCTCGATCCCTACAGCCTCTTTGCCGCCTCCCGGGACGCGCACCCGCACGCCTTCCTCCTCGAGAGCCTCACGGGCCCCGAGCGCCTCCGGGAGTACACGTTCATCGGCTTCGACCCGGAGATGACGATCAGCTACCGCGGCGGCGTCCTGAGGACGAACTGGGACACCACGAAGACGGACCGCCCGTTCGAGGCCCTGCGGCGCATCCTCGCGGAACACGCGACGCCCGACGTCCCGGGCCCGTTCGTCGGCGGCCTCGTGGGCTACGTGTCCTTCGAGTTCGTCCGCCACCTGGACCGCGTGCCCGTCCACCTCACCTCCCCGTTCCCGGAGTTCGAGTTCGGGCTCTACCTGGACGGCGTGGTCGTCGACCACCGCCGGCACACGGCAGAGTACTTCACCCACGGCGCGTCCCGCGCGGACGATCTGCCCAAAGCGAACGGGTCCGGGCACAGCTTCCACGCGGGCCCGTCGTCCCCCGAGGGCCGCCCCGAGGACTTCGTCGCTGCGGTGGGCGCGGCGCGGGCGAAGATCCGCGAGGGCGAGGTCTTCCAGGTCGTCCTGTCCCGCCGCGAACGCGGCACCCTGTCCGGCGACCCCCTCGCCTTCTACGAGACCCTGCGGCGGATCAACCCGAGCCCCTACATGTACTACCTGGATTTCGGCGCGCGGCGCGTGATCGGCTCGAGCCCGGAGATGCTGCTCCGCGTCCAGGGCCGCACCGCGACGACGTTCCCCATCGCGGGGACGCGGCCCACGGGCGCCACGCCCGCGGAGACGGAGCAGCTCGCCGCGGAGCTCGCGGCGGACCCAAAGGAGCGGGCGGAGCACACCATGCTCGTGGACCTCGCGCGGAACGATCTGGGCAAGGTGGCCGAGTTCGGGACCGTCGGCGTGCCGCAGTACATGGAGGTCGAGCGCTACAGCCACGTGCAGCATCTCGTGTCCCGCGTGGAGGCCCGCCTCGCCCCGGGGAAGGACGCCCTGGATGCGTTCGCCGCGGTGTTCCCCGCGGGCACGGTCTCCGGCGCCCCGAAGCCGCGGGCGATCGAGATCATCCACGAGCTCGAGGGGGCGCGCCGCGGGCCCTACGCCGGCGTGGTGGGCTACTTCTCCCTGAACGGGAACATGGACACCGCGATCGCGATCCGCACGCTCTTCGCGGACGGCCCGACGTACACCCTGCAGGCAGGCGCGGGCATCGTGGCCGATTCGGACCCGGTGCGGGAGTTGCTGGAGACGGAGCAGAAGCTTGGCGGCCTGAAGGAGGCGCTTCAGGAGGCGAACACGTGAACGTCCTCGTCATCGACAACTACGACTCCTTCGTGTACAACCTGTACCAGCGGCTCGGGGAGCTCGGC
>JAJYKG010000048.1 GCA_021788795.1 Thermoplasmata archaeon
GTAGGTTTGCCCGTACATGTGGCGTACAGCCAATCCCAGCAGTACTTTGACCTCGGAGTGGAAGACCCGCCTGCGTCAGGCTTTAGTAGGGACAAACCCCCTCGGGCAACTTGGGAGGGAACGTGGATGGCATTGCCCATGGACAAGGGGGCTGGGCAGACTCCCCTTGCATTTTTGGTGGACGCAGACAACGCCTCCGCGAAGGCGATCAGCGAGATGCTTGCGGAGGTCTCGAAGTTTGGCACTCCGATCATTCGGAGGGTTTACGGCGACTGGACCTCGACCCAGCTGGGATCATGGAAACGCGTTCTGCAGGAACACTCGCTGCATCCGGTGCAGCAGTTCGCGAACGTCTCTGGGAAGAACGCCACGGACAGTGCCATGATCATCGACGCGATGGACATCCTTCACCAGGGCATCGTGAAGGGGTTCGTGCTCGTGTCGAGCGACAGTGACTACACGGCCCTCGCCTGTCGTATCCGGGAGGAGGGCCTTCACGTGATTGGGATCGGAAAGGCTGAGACGCCCGAGTCGTTCCGCCGTGCCTGCCATATCTTCATCTCGATTGAGAATCTTGTCCCGCTGATCCCAGCGCCTGAGGCGGTCACGGGAAGGGAGACACCGACCCCCCCGCAGGTACCCATCCCGTCCCCTCCCGCTCGATCGCCCCCTTCCGAAGCGCTCGGCATCCTGAACCGTGCCTTCGACAACGTCGATCAGGGTGACGGCGTTGTGCATCTCGCAGGCCTCGGGCAGGCGTTGTATCAACTCGATCCCGCCTTTGACCCGCGAACGTATGGAAAGCCCAAGCTGGTCGATCTCATCGAGTCGTTCCCGGACGCTTTCGCTGTCGAGCGTAGGACGGAGCGCGGTCCGGGAGCGGTCTACGTTCGGAGGAAGTGAGTTTGACGTCGCCAACTGTGCATCGAGCTGATGGAGGAGCGAGGCGGACCAAGGTCACGACACTCCTTCCGTCCCAGGCCAGGAGAACCCGCGCAGGACTTCCAGAGGGCGCCCAGGTCCCGCGATGGGACGCCAATCCGAGGACCCGTTGATGGGACAGAGCCCACCAAGACAATGCTTATATAGAAGTCCCAACATAGACTTGAGCCCCGGACGTCGGTCCGTGGGTATCGGAGGCAACCATAATGATGCAAAGTGGGGGCACCCCAATCTTCGTTCTGAAGGAAGGAACCCGCCGCGAGCGGGGCAAGGGAGCGCAGTTCAACAACATCGCGGCCGCGAAGGCCGTGGCGGATGCGGTGCGATCGACCCTCGGTCCGCGGGGCATGGACAAGATGCTCGTGGACAGCCTCGGGGACGTCGTCATCACGAACGACGGCGTGACGATCCTCAAGGAGATCGACATCGAGCACCCGGCGGCCAAGATGCTCGTCGAGGTCGCGAAGACCCAGGACGAGGAGGCCGGCGATGGCACGACGACCGCGGTCATCCTCGCAGGCGAGCTGCTGAAGAGGGCCGAGGACTTGATCGAGCAGAACATCCACCCGACGGTCATCGCCTCGGGCTACCGCCTCGCGAGCGAGAAGGCGCGCGAGGTCCTCGAGAAGATCGCGACGAAGATCTCCGTGAAGGACATGGACACTCTGAAGAAGGTCGCCATGACCGCGATGTCCTCGAAGTCTGCCAGCGGCCACAAGGACCTCCTCTCCGACATCTCCGTGAAGGCCGTGTCCACGGTCGCGGAGCAGCGCGCGGACGACTCCTACTTCGTCGACGACGACAACATCCAGATCGTCAAGAAGCAGGGCGGGTCCATCGCTGACACGGAACTCGTCGACGGCATCATCGTGGACAAGGAACGCGTCCACCCCGGCATGCCCGCCCAGGTGGACAACGCCAAGATCGCCCTCGTCGACGCGGCCCTCGAGGTCAAGAAGACCGAGATCGACGCGAAGATCGAGATCACGGATCCCACGCAGCTCCAGGCCTTCCTGAGCGAGGAGGAGGACATGCTGAAGCGGATGGTCGAGACCGTCAAGAAGAGCGGCGCGACGATGCTGTTCAGCCAGAAGGGCATCGACGACCTCGCCCAGCACTACCTGGCCAAGGCGGACATCTACGCGGTGCGCCGCGTCAAGAAGTCCGACATGGAGAAGCTCGCGAAGGCCACGGGCGGCAAGATCGTCACGAAGCTCGACGAGCTCTCCAAGGACGATCTCGGCTATGCCAAGCTCGCCTACGAGAAGAAGATCGGCGACGACTCCATGACCTTCGTCACGGGCTGCAAGAACCCCAAGGCCGTGTCCATCCTGATCCGTGGCGGCACCGAGCACGTCGTGGACGAGGTCGAGCGGTCCCTCGAGGACTCCACGAGCGTCGTCGCGGTCGCCATCGAGGACGGCAAGGTCGTCACGGGCGGCGGCTCGAGCGCGACGGAGATCGCCCTCGCCCTCCGTGACCACGCGTCGACGGTCGGCGGGCGCGAGCAGATCGCCATCGAGGCCTTCGCGGACGCCATGGAATCCATCCCGCGCACCCTCGCCGAGAACGCGGGCCTGGACCCCATCGACCTGCTCATCGAACTCCGCAAGGAGCACAAGAAGGGCAACAAGAACGCCGGCATCAACGTCTTCGCCGGGAAAGTCTCCGACATGAAGAAGGAGAACGTGATCGAGCCCATCCGCGTCGGCAGCCAGGCCATCAGCTCCGCGACGGACGCGGCCGTCATGATCCTCCGCATCGACGACGTCATCGCGGCCAAGTCGGGCGGCGCGCCCGGCGGCAAGGGCCCAGGCGCTGGCGAGGGTGACGAGGGAGCCGGCGAGGACTTCTGAGGGCCCACAACGGAGGCCCTCCGGCCCCCGGAGGTCTCCATGAACACGAACACGGACGTGGACCCCGACGAGGCACCGGACGCGGTCGACCGCCTCCTCCGGCGGTCGAAGCACCTGCGGTCACTCCCCGGTCCGCGTTCCCCCACCTTTCCCCCGGCGCTGGGGGGACCGTCGCCCACGGTCGAGGCGGCCGAGGAGCGGACTCCCGCCGCGGAGGTGTCCGTCTCGCCCGGACGCGTCTATGTGACCGTCGAGCTGCCCGGTGCGGTGAAGGACTCGATCGAGGTCGAGGCCACGGAACGCACCCTGGACGTGCGCGCGCCCCGGATTCGCGGCGCCGTCTACCGACTCACCGTGGGCCTCCCTGCGCCCGTGCACCCGGAGTCGGCGAAGGCGACGTTCCGCAACGGCATCCTCGATGTCACCCTCGAACGATTGGGAGGCGACTCCCATGACGGATGAGCCCACCAAGCCCAAGAAGGCCGCGGAAGCCCAGCCGGCCGCGGAGCCGGTCGAGCCCGCGGCTCCGCCGCAGACGAGCGTTCCCGAGGTCCTGGAGCGCGAGTCCGAGCGCAAGAAGAACGAGGAGCTCGTCACGCGGATGAAGTACCTCCAGGCGGACTTCGATAACTACCGCAAGCGCGTCGCGCGCGAGACTGAGGCGGTCGTCAAGTTCGCGAACGAGGCCCTGCTGGTCCGGCTGATTCCGGTCCTCGACGACTTCGATGCCGCGCTGGCCCACCTGGATGGCGACGCGTCCAAGGGTGTCCGGATGGTCCGTGACAACCTCATGAAAGCCCTTGCCGCAGCCGGGCTGGAAGAGATCCCTGCGGCGGGCGGGCCCTTCGATCCCTACGTCCACGATTGCGTCCAGCAGGCCCCAGACGCCGACCTCAAGGACGGCACGGTCAAGGAGGTCGTCCGGAAGGGCTACCGCTTGCCGGACCGCATCCTGCGTCCCGCTCAAGTCATTGTCGTCAAGAATGGAGATGAGACCCATGCCTAAGATCATCGGAATCGACCTCGGCACCACGAACTCCGAGGCCGCGTACATGGAAGCTGGAACGCCCAAGATTATCCCGAGCGCCGAAGGCAGCGCCTACGGCGGCAAGATGTTCCCGTCCGTCGTCGCCTTCACGAAGGACGGGATCCTCGTGGGCGAGCCCGCGAAGCGCCAGGCCGTCCTCAATCCGGACAAGACCATCATGCAGATCAAGCGGAAGATGGGGACGGACTACAAGGTCCGCATCGAGGGGAAAGACTACTCGCCCCAGGAGATCTCCGCGATGATCCTGCGGAAGATTCGGACGGACGCCGAGGCCTTCCTCGGCGAGAAGGTCACGCAGGCCGTCATCACCGTGCCGGCGTACTTCAACGACAACCAGCGCCAGGCCACGAAAGACGCCGGGAAGATCGCGGGGCTCGAGGTCCTGCGGCTCGTGAATGAGCCCACCGCGGCGGCCCTCGCCTACGGCCTCGACAAGAAGGGCGAGGGCAAGATCGCGGTCCTCGACCTCGGCGGAGGCACGTTCGACGTCACGCTCATGGAGATGGGCGAGGGCGTCTTCGAGGTCACCGCTACGTCGGGGGACACGGCCCTCGGCGGCATGGACATGGACAACGCGGTCATCCAGTGGCTCGTCTCCGAATTCCGCTCCGAGCAAGGGGTCGACCTCTCCGCGGACAAGCAGGCCCTGCAGCGCCTCCGCGACGCGGCGGAGAAGGCGAAGATCGAGCTCACGAGCTCCGTGGAGACCACGATCAACCTGCCCTTCATCGCCCAGAAGGGCGGACAACCGGTCCACCTGGAGAAGAAGCTGGGCCGATCCAAGCTCGAGCAACTCATCGAGCCCGTCCTCGCGCGGCTCGATTCCCCCATCCGCCAGGCGTTCCGCGACGCGAAGTGGCAGTTCTCCGACGTCAACCACATCATCCTCGTCGGAGGGCCCACGCGCATGCCCGTCGTCCGGGAGCGGTTCGAGCGCATCCTCGGCCGCCCCGCGGAGCGGACCGTGGACCCGATGCAGTGCGTCGCCCTCGGCGCGGCCATCCAGGGCGCGGTCCTGAGCGGCGAGGTGAAGGACATCGTCCTCCTCGACGTCACGCCCCTGAGCCTCGGGGTCGAGACCCAGGGCGGCGTGTTCCACAAGCTGATCGAGCGGAACACGACGATCCCCACGAAGAAGAGCGACGTCTTCACCACGGCCGCGGACGGCCAGACGATCGTCGAGGTCCACGTGCTCCAGGGCGAGCGGTCCATGGCCGGGGACAACATCAGCCTGGGCAAGTTCTACCTCCAGGGCATCCCGCCCGCCCCGCGGCACGTGCCCCAAATCGAGGTCGCGTTCGACATCGACGCGAACGGCATCCTGAACGTCTCCGCGACGGACAAGGCGACGGGCAAGAGCGAGAAGCTTACAATCATGGCCCCGCAGCGGATGGACCAGTCCAAGATCGACCAAGCCATCCGGGACGCCCAGTCCCACGCGGAGGACGACCGCCGACGGCGCGAGCTCGTCGAGGCGCGCAACGCGGGCGACGCCCTCGTCTACGCGACGGAGAAGCTGCTCAAGGAGCAGGGCGCGAACCTCTCCGAGGGCACGAAGAAGGAGGTCGAGGAGAAGATCGAAGCCCTCAAGCAGGCCCTGACCTCCGACGACCTCTCCGTCATCCGCAAGGCCGTCGAGGACCTGAACACCGCGGCGCAGAAGATTGGCGTCGAGATGTACGGGAAGGGCGGCTCTGCGGCGCCTCCGCCGCCCGCGGGCGGGTCCGGCGGCGCGGAGGGCTCCGGCAACCCGGGCGACCCCGGGGTCGTGGACGCGGACTTCGAGGACGTGGACAAGAAGTGAAGTAGCGGCGCCGTATGAGGACGGACGAGCAGCGCATGGCCGGACCGGACTACTACGAGGTCCTCGGCGTCCCGAGAGGGGCGTCGAAGGATGAGATCAAGCGGGCCTACCGCAGGCTCGCCAAGAAGTACCATCCGGACCTGAACAAGGACGACCCCAAGGCGGCCGAGGAGAAGTTCAAGCAGGTCTCGGAGGCCTACGAGGTCCTCGCGGACGACGAGAAGCGCCGGATCTACGACCAGTTCGGGGCCGAGGGCCTCAAGCAGCAGGTCTGGGGCGGCGAGGGCTTCGACTGGAGCCGCTTCACCCACGCGGCCGACGTGGAGGACATCTTCGGCCGCGACTTCTTCGACGCCTTCTTCCGGCAGTCCGGGTTCGGGGGCGGCCTCTTCGAGCAGTTCTTCGGCGGGGGCATGGGCGTCCGGCGCGGACCCGCGTCCGGGCGGTCCCTGCGCGTGGACGCGGAGGTCCGCCTCGAGGAGCTCCTCCAGGACACCCGCAAGGAGGTCACCCTCCGGGCCCCCCATCCGTGCCCCGCGTGCCAGGGGAGCGGCGCCGAGGGCGGAAAGCTCGTGACCTGTCCCACCTGCCAGGGGCGCGGCCAGGTGAGCTCCTCCCAGCGACGAGGCTACAGCCAGTTCGTCACGATCACGCCCTGCCCGAGGTGCGGGGGCCGCGGCCAGTGGCCCGAGAGCCCCTGCCGGCGGTGCGAGGGCTCCGGCCGCATCACGGAGACGCAGACGATTGCGGTCGAGATCCCCGCCGGGGCTCCCGACGGCCTCCAGCTCCGCGTTCCCGGCCGGGGCGAGGCCGGCGCGCCCGGCGGACGGCCCGGCGACCTCTACGTAGTCGTGCATGTCGCGCCCCACCCCACGTTCGAGCGGGACGACCAGGACGTGCTCATGACCCTCCCGATCACCTACCCGCAGGCCGTCCTGGGCGCGGAGGTCGAGATCCCGACGCTGGACGGGACCGCGCGCCTCCGCATCCCGCCGGGAACCCAGTCCCACTCCGTCCTGCGGCTCCGCGGCAAGGGACTACCCGCCCTCCGCGGCGGGGGGCGCGGGGACCAGCTCGTCCGCGTCATCGTCACGACGCCGGACAAGGTGTCCGCGGAAGAGCGGAAGCTCCTGGAGCGGCTCGCCGAGCTCCACGGGGACGGGAACTTGCACCGGGGCGTCTTCGACCGGCTCCGGGGAACCTAGGGGAACGGGATCCCGGACAGGTACGAGACCAGCTTGATCATGCCGTAGAAGGCGACCAGGGCACCCACCACGGTCAGAATCGCGAGTGCGTCCCGGAGTAACAAGCCCTTCGCGTCGAGATTGGGTGCCGCCTGCGCCGGTTGCGCTGCGGGCACCTGTGAGGTGTTGGCCTGCACGGTCGTTTCCCAAGCGTCGGATGGTCGCGTTCAATATGAATCGCTTGCGGCGTGATTGTCATCGGTGTGAATCATTCCTGGTAACACGGCCCGTCCGGGGCCGGATCGGCCAAGGATTATCTCGTCCCGCTCCGTTCGCGGCCCGGTGCGAAAAGTCCTTGGGATCCTGACGGAAGACTTCCGCCTCTACCACGACGTCGTCGCGGCGCTCAGGGCGCGGGATCTCCCCTTCGTCACCCTCTCCTTCTCGCGGCGCGTGCCCGAGAACGTCGGTGCGGTCCTGACGTCCTCCGCGGAGGCCCCCCGCATCCGCGCGCACAACCTCGTCGTCGTGGACGACGTGGAGAACGCGATCGCGAGGGCCCTCCAGGTGTCCAAGGGCAAGACGGAGTGGCACGAGCTCCTGATCGGCGTCGATCCGGGCCGCGAGCCCGGCGTGGCCGTCCTCGGCGACGGCGACGTGCTGGACACGCGCCTCGCGTCGAGCCCCGAGGCCGTGCGCGACCAGGTCCGTACCGCCGTGCGGATGTTCCCCGCCCGGCAGGTGCGGGTCCGGGTGGGCCACGGCGACCCAACGAACCGCAACCGCATCCTGAACTCCCTCGCCGCGGACCGCCTGCGCGTGGAGATTGTCGACGAGGCGGGCACGACCCACCGCTCCCCGCAACCGGACCTGGACGCGGCCGTGGACATCGCCCGGACGCCCGGGGTGCGCGTGGAGCCGCCCTTCGAGGTCCGCCCGACCCCGGGCGAGGTGCGGGAGATCCAGCGGCGGTCCCGCCTGCAGAGCGGGGGCCGGGTCACGATCTCGACGGAGCTGGCGGGCGCCGTCGCCCGCGGCGAGATCACCCTGGACGCGGCGGTCGAGCGGCAGATGCGCCGCGACCGGCGCTCAGAGCACTGAGGCGTAGCGTGCGTCGAGTTCCTTTCGCTTCCGGAAGTACATCTCCTCGGCGATCCGGCCCGCCGCGAGCGCGGCCTCGAGGGATTCCAGCTCCCGGTCGTAGTCGCCCCGGAACGACGCGGAATACTCCTTGACCACGCGCTCGAGGAGATCGAGGAGGTCCCGGCCCCGCTGGGTAACCTGGTAGACGATCCGCGGCCGGCCGTTCGGCGGGAAGACCGCGGCGCGGTCCACGAGCCCCCACGCGAACAACTCGAGGAGCTGCTTGTCCACCGAGGTCCTCCGGATCTTGAGCTTCTTCGCGAGGTCCTCGGGGTGGTCGAACCCCTGCTGGAGGAGTCGGAGGATCTGCCGCCGGGTCTCCGAGGAGGTGACCCGCACGAGTTCCAGGGGCTCGGGCATCGTCCGTGCGGCGACGCCCCTAGGGCTACTTCAAAGTTCTTCTGCCCCGCGTCGTGAGGTTTCTCCTTCCCGGGAGAAGATGTTTCCTGAGAGGCTTGGGATGTTATTTTTATCCGCGAGGCTTGCATAAATAAACGGCCGTGGCTGTCTCTCCACATGTACCAAGCCAAGACGACCGGATTCCTGGAGTTGCTCATGAACGCCCTGACCCTTCCGAGCGCCCGGCGCGCATCCCACGCGCGGCGGAGCCGGCCCCTGCCCCTCCGGCGCGAGGCCGCCGTGGCGCCCTCGGTCGTGGACTCGGTGACGGCGAAGGGAATCTTTATCGAGGCGGCGCGGCTTTCGCGGTGGAACCGATGAAGCGCCAGGAGATCCTGCAGAGGCTCGAGGAGCGGCTCGCCCGGGGAGAGATCTCGGAGAAGACCTACCTCGACATCAAGGCGCGGTACGAGGCGGAACCCGAGGAGCCCGGCCCGGAGCCCTCCGCGGAGGCGGGCTCCGTGGGCCCGTCGGTCTCGGAGGCCGTCGCCCGTGCGACTTCCGTGGCCCAGCAGGCCACCGAGGAAGCGGGCCGGACCGCGCAGGAGGCCATGCGGCAGGTGGCGGAAGCCCTGGGCTCGGCGGACTTCGCCGGCGTCGGCGTCCGGCTGAGCGAGGAAGCCATCCGCATCACGGGCTCGGGCACCGTGTCCGGCAACCCCGTGAAGACGCAGGACTTCAAGGCCGCGGGAAGCGCGCGCGTCCAGGGCGGCCTCGTCGCCGATCGCGTCCGCGTCGCGGGCTCGTGCGCCTTCGAGGGCGACGTGAAGACGGACCAGTTCAAGTCGGCCGGCTCGGTCCGCGTCGCGGGCGGCCTTGTGGCCGACCAGGTCGACGCGAGCGGCTCCTTCGTCGTCGAGAAGGACCTCACGGCGGACGAGGTCGCGGCCAGCGGCTCGTTCCGGGTCGCCGGCGCGACGACGTGCGATCGCTTCCGCTCCGCGGGGGCCGTGAGGCTCGAAGGCGGGCTCAAGGCGGACCAGGTCGAGATCGAGCTTGCGGGCGATTCCCTCGTGAAGTGGATCGAGGCGGACAGCATCGAGGTGCGGGAGCGCAGCGGCTTCGGCGGCTTCCGCGGACGGGGAGAGCTCACCGCGGAGCGGATCCAGGGGGACGAGGTCCTCCTCGAGAGCACGGTCGCGGACTTCGTGCATGGGGAGCGGGTCCGCATCGGACCGCACTGCCGCATCGGCACGGTCGAGGCGCGGGATCTCGTCGTCCATGAGTCGAGCGAGGTCCGCGAGCGGCGCGTCCCCGGGGTCGAGGGCGGCGCCCAGGACGTGCCGCGCGCTTGACGATAATTGCGGACACAACCTTGATATAACTCCGCCGGGTTGGAAGCGACAGTGCCCGAAAGGGTCGTTCTCAAGGTTGCGGAAGCGCCTCAATCCGACGTCGGTCTAGGGCGGGCCCGCGTGGACACGAAGACGCGCCTCGCCCTGGGCGTCGACGTGGGCGAGATCATCCAGATCATCGGGAAGAAGTCCACCGCGGCGAAGCTCTTCCGCGTCATGCAGGAGGACGAGGGCAAGGGCATGATCCGGATCGACGGACTCGTCCGCCGCAACGTCGGCGTGAGCCTCGGCGACAAGGTCGAGGTGCGCAAGGCGGAGGTCTTCCAGGCCGAGCGCGTCACGATCGCGCCGATCATCAGCGAAGGCCACAAGATCTCCTTCGGCCAAGGCATCGAGAACTTTGTGAAGCGGGGGCTCCTGAAGCGCCCCCTGAACAAGGGCGACGTGGTCATCGTCCCCGGAATCGCCCTGATGGGCGGCGCGCTCCCGTTCATGGTCATCAGCACGGCGCCCAAGGGCGTCGTCCAGATCAACGACGACACGATCGTCGAGATGAAGGAGGAGCCCGTCCGCGAGGGCGAGGTCCTCACGCCGACGGTCACCTACGAGGACATCGGCGGCCTGAAAGAGGAGCTGATGAAGGTCCGCGAGATGATCGAGCTGCCGCTGAAGCACGCCGAGCTGTTCGAGCGCCTCGGGATTGATCCGCCCAAGGGCGTCCTGCTCTACGGGCCCCCGGGGACGGGGAAGACCCTCATCGCGAAGGCCGTCGCCAACGAGGCCGGCGCGAACTTCTCCTCCATCCAGGGCCCGGAGATCATGTCCAAGTACTACGGGCAGTCGGAAGAGCGCCTCCGCGAGAAGTTCGAGGAGGCCCAGAAGAACGCTCCCTCGGTCCTGTTCATCGACGAGCTCGACTCCATCGCGCCCAAGCGCGAGGAGGTGACCGGCGAGGTCGAGCGGCGCGTCGTCGCGCAGCTCCTGACCCTCATGGACGGCCTCTCCGGGCGCGGGCAGGTCATCGTCATCGGCGCGACGAACCGCGACGAGGCGATCGACCCCGCGCTGCGCCGCCCCGGGCGCTTCGACCGCGAGATCGAGATCGGCGTCCCGGACCGCAACGGCCGCAAGGAGGTCCTCCAGATCCACACGCGCGGCATGCCCATCGAGGGCGCGGAGGAGGAGCGCGACCATCTCCTCTCGGAGCTCGCCGACGTCACGCACGGGTTCGTCGGCGCGGACCTCGCGGCCCTCGCGCGCGAGGCGGCCATGAAGGCCCTGCGCCGCTACCTGCCCGACATCGACCTCGAGAAGCCCATCCCCGCGGAGACCCTCGAGAAGATGCGCGTCCTGCCGGAGGACTTCAAGAACGCGCTCAAGGAGGTCGAGCCGAGCGCGATGCGCGAGGTCCTCGTGGAGATCCCCAAGGTCTCCTGGTCCGACGTGGGCGGCTTGGCCGACGTGAAGCTCAAGCTGCGCGAGGCCGTGGAGATGCCCCTGAAGGACCCGGACGCGTTCAAGCGCATGGGCATCAAGCCGCCCCGCGGCATCCTCCTCTACGGTCCCCCGGGCTCGGGCAAGACCCTCCTGGCCAAGGCCGTGGCGAACGAGTCCGAGGCGAACTTCATCTCGATCAAGGGCCCCGAGGTCATGTCGAAGTGGGTCGGCGAGTCCGAGAAGGCCGTCCGGATGATTTTCAAGAAGGCCAAGCAGG
>JAJYKG010000049.1 GCA_021788795.1 Thermoplasmata archaeon
AGGTCCAAGCGGACACAGCCCTCCGACCTTGGAGACAACCCGAATCCAAGCACATCTACGACTTCTGGGCGACGATCCACACCCTCCCGTTCCCCGGCCGCACGGGCGTCATGTCCCGGATACTCCCCCATACCGCAAGCTCGCGCAGTCCTGCGTTTCGGAGGCACCGACGAATTTTCGGCAGGCCATAAGCCCGCTCACGGTGTTCTTCGTCGATGCGAGTCCACATCTTCCCCGACCGGATGAACCCCGTGATCCGTAGCGTTGCGATGCGCCGCTTCGGGTCCCAGCTCGGGCGGTGAACCTCGAAGGTTTCCGCATCGTCTTGCTGAACGTTGCTCGGGTTCCGCTGCCAGACGACCGACAGCGCGTGTTCGTTGTTCATGTCGAAGATGAAGAACCCGCCTTCCTTGAGAGCCCGCCTCACACCTCGGAAGGTCCTCTCCAAGTCCTCTTGCCGCAGCAGGTAGTTCAAGCTGTCGTACCAGCACGTCGCGAGGTCGAACTCCTCCCGGAAGGAGAGGGACCGCATGTCGCGTCGCAGGAAGCGCACCCGGACTCCCTCCGTCCTAGCGCGCATCCGCGCCAGCCGCAGCATCTCGCGGGACTGGTCCACGCCCGTCACGGGGTGGCCGTTCTTCGCCATCGCCACCGCGAATGTGCCCTCCCCGCAAGCCACATCCAGAACCGTCCTAGGCTTCATCTTGAACTGGCGCAGCACCGGGGGCAGGAGTCCCGCGGCTGCCGCACTAAACCGGGGATACTCGCCCCTCGCGTAGATCTCAGCGAATTTGCCGTACACCCGAGCCGTACATCTCCCCCCGAGTCGCGCGAACCCGCAATTCCGCAACGGGGATTAAAGGCGTTCGAATGCTCCGACGGTTCTCCTCTGGAGCTTCTGGCGGCCCGCTTCTGCGGTCGCAGTCCCGTACCGACATCCGTCCAGACCCGCTCTCCGACCTTTGCATAGCCTAACTTCTGGTACACCCGAATGGCCGGACCGTTGTCGGAGCGGACGAACAGCGTGACTGCATCCACTTGGGCGAGGGCCGCTCCTGTCACCGCGGGCGTGACGTACGTCGCAAAGCCTCGGCCGCGGAACTCCGGGTGTGCGAGGACGCCGCCGATCACGCCTCCTTTCCCGTGGCAATTTTGACGAGCACGTGGGCCCGCAACCCTAGGCCCCTCCTCCGCCGCCCACGAAGGGAAGCAAGAAGATGCTGGTGTCGCGACGAACCTTCCCCCTTCGTAGCCGCTTCGAAAGCGCATCCGTCGCGGAACGGGAATGGTTGGACTCACGCCTATTGACCCTCCCTGAAGCGGTGACCGGATGAACGAGACGCCTGCGCTCCTTGGTGGGCATGTTCTCCCAGTGAAAGGGACGGAGATTTGAGACCTCGGTTCCACCCCTCTCTGATGGCGTTGTTATGTAGGCGATCTCCCATCCGAGCTGTGAGGCTCGATATCCATAGTCATCCCTGCGAATCCAAGCCCCATACTGGTCTTTTCGCCAGACGTCGGGGTCACTGGTCGCGGTGACCTGCCCCTTCTCCCAGACCTTCTGGATGGTCTCTGCATCAAATGGGGTTCCCGTTTTCCTTCCGGGCCTAGGACGTGTCCCGGCGCCCATGACCGTTCGCCTTGTGGGAGGTCGTTCTCGAAGCCAAGCGCCGTCCTCCAGTTCAACGAGATGACGGCCTCGACGCCGGCGTATTGTCGGCTTTTCCCTTGTAGACCGCTACCATCGCGGTGATGACCACCAGCGAGACGAGGAGCAGGCCAGCGGCGTAGACAAATCCCCACGCCGTGGTCCCCGATAGCGTCCCGTCGGGGTTGAGCACACCCGGGTCAAGGAACGCGTAGATGTAGCCGACGATGACGGTGAAGATTGTCACCAGCATCCCGAGGGAGGCGACGGTGCTTCGGGCGCCTCTCTCGTCTTGGAAGAAATCCACCGCCAGGAAGGCCAGGGCCACCAAGGTGATGCCGAAGAGGGCGAAGTACTGCTGGTTCCCGAAGACGATGTCCGCGGGCCCGCCGCTCAGGGTGGCCTCGTTGAACTCGATGTAGAATCCCTCGATGGGCGTCGCAATGTAGGCGAGTATCCACGTGGCGAGGATGGACAACCGAACAGGGTCCTTCCAGGCCGGTCTGCCTCGGATCGACGTGAACAGCAGGGGGACCAGCATGATCATGGCGCCCGCGCTGGCGAGGAACATCGTGCTGTCGTCGCCGGCCATGCCGTTCGCGGCCGTGGAGGACCAGAGCTGCCAACCGCCGGGGTTGCTGGCGAAGAGGAGCGGCGGGGTCGAGGAGGGCCATACGGTCGTGAACGCCTCCAAGAGGAAGACGCCCGTCATCACGACGATTCCTACCCCACTCACCCACATTCCGAACTTGGCGACCCTCCTCTTCAAGCCTGTGAGGTTGAGCACTCCGAACCGCTTCGCGACGACGGCCACGACTCCCAGAATGATCGTCATCCCAATGACGTGGGAGTGGGACCCCATGGTGTAGCCGAGGAACGCCGAGGCTCCCCCCATCCAAGCAATGTAGCCGTTGAAGATGGACGGGGAGACTCCTATGTCGATGACAAAGTAGTTCACCCACAGGGTCACGAACCCAGTCATCCCTGCAATGAAGGCCGAGATGACCGTGACGAAGGTGAGCCAGTAGGTCGCGTCCATCTTCTTGAAGTCGCTCCGGGACGGCAGGTATCTCCATCGAGGGATCATTCCGAGAATGTTCTTGCTCGAGTCGTATCTCCCGGAGAGTTTTCCCGGCAGGAAGTAGAGCTCGACAATCAGGGCCCCGCCGACATCCCCCAAGAGGATCAACCCCGTAAGGATCAGCCCGAGGGGGATGGGAGCCAGGTCCGCCTGGACCGTGGGGGAGAGATAGAGGAGGCCCCCGACGGCCCCGATAATGGTGGCCAGCTGCGCACGGTAGGCCATCGGGAAGTCGATGTTGGGTTCGTACTTGTCGAGATCGAAGGCCATGATCACCAGATACACGGCTAGCGAAGCGATTCCAATCGCGATCGAATGGAAGTAGAGGTCCGAAGCGCCGAAGGAGAAGGCAGGCGGGATGGTGCCCTGAGCGTTGGGTCCGATGCCTACGACGAACCAGAGGGCCGACATGATCCCGACGATGAGGAGCGTCAGCCAGACGTACGTCTTCATCGGATGCAAATAGCCCTTCCGCGTCATGAGGTAGCGACTGGGCAGTTTGGGCGGGGCGTCTGCGACCGACTTCGACTCCAAACCTCCCGAATCCATGCCGACCTCGGAAGTGACCCCCATGACCTTCGCCTTAGGGGGTGACGCGAGGGCCTCATATATCGTACCGCGGCAGGTACGGTAAGAAGGGCTTTTCGTGGTTCCGAAAAGTATTTTCGGAGCGCCCAAATAGCCATGTCGACCAGGGCCCGCGGCAAGGCTGCCCGGGGGATCTGTCCGATGCCGCCACGGAAATCTACGGCAAGGCGCTCGGCGGGCTCCGGTCGCGGAGCATCAAGTAGGCGAACGCCGCGACTCGCCTGCGGGAGTCGATCGTCAAGCGGCGGAACGACCTCCTGCGGATGATTCTCACGGAATACGACGATCCGGAGATCCTCATCAAGTTTCGGACAATCCTCGATGGGGTCAGGGAAATGCTCGAGTACGGCCACCCGATCGCCGTGATCGCCATTAACAGCTACCTCGAGAAACCGACAAGAATATGCCGGCCCGCACCGCCCGCGTGGGCCCCGTAGACGGCCCCCCGTTGCATGAGAGGAAACCTGAGTGCCGAAAGTCGTCCTCGCGTTTTTGGAGACATTCGGCTGGGCCGTTGCCATCGTAATCGGTCTTCTTGCCGAACCTCATGAGCCTCCATGGGGTCCAGACACCCTCCGACGTCGATTTTCCCTCTGACGCTTTGCCTCCACGACGTATTTGGCCCCGATCCTCCTCCGGAATGCAGATTTCCACCTTCACGGCCCCCCGCCGTCCCGGGTCATCCTCTCGGGAGCGCTAGGACTGTCTCGTACACAGTATTGCGAGGGGGCTCACCCCGTAGGGGCGAACGCCTGCGAAGCCGCCGCCCTATCGCCTCATACAGGCGCGCGTGTGGGCGGAACGGCCATCTGGTCTTCGAAGGCCATTCATTTCCGCGACAGGACTGCCCGGGACACCATCAATGGGTATCCGTGCCAATTTCCTTTGGTTCTCGCGCGACTGCGTGGGGGAAACGCCTCGGAGACCGTGCCTTGGTCCAATAGAGGACTCATCGGAACAACAAGCATCGGTCCGTCTGGGATCGGGTGCCGATGAGGTTCAAGTCCTCAAGATTGCAGCACAGCCCTTGCTGATCCAGGCGTTCAGCCTGGGCGAAATGTCGTCGACCGAGGTTGCGCGAGAAACCGCTCAGGGGGCTTATCGACCGAGAACCGCCCCACCGTTGACCTGAACAATCTGACCCGTAAGGTGGGATGCCTGTTCGGATGCGAGGAAGTAGACGGCCGCGGCGACGTCATCCGGTGTGCCAGGTCGTCCATCCAGCGTCTCGGACACGAGTCTCTGGTGCCGTTCGGGGGTCATGGAAGTGCCGAAGAACTCGGTCCCCGCGATGTATCCAGGAGCGACCGCGTTGACCGTGATCCCTTCTTTCCCCAGCGACCTCGCCAAATCGTAGGTCCAGCCGATGACCGCCGCTTTCGCGGCCGTGTAGGAACCCCCTCCGCCGCGAAGGGCGGCGATCGAGCTCATGTTGATGACCCTCCCCCCTGGCCGCCTCAGCTTGGGAAGGAGGGCGGTCGTCAGCATGACGGCGGTCAGGACGTTGCTCCTGAAATCGCGAAGCCACGAGTCTGCGATTTCCCTTAGGGTGGCCGTTGCCTGGCGGTCGACTCCTCCTGCGTTGTTTACGAGAACGTCGATCACACTGTGACGCGAGATGATCTCGCTGCCGACCGCCGCCACGGAATCGGGGTCGCTGAGATCCGCGGGATACGCCTCGACACGACCGCCATGCGGTGAGCTGGCCTCGGCCGTCAATGCCTCCGCCGCATCACGCAACACCGAGGGCCGCCGACCGAGGATAATGACCCAGTCCCCGGACATCGCAAAAGAGCGTGCGACGGCCCTACCGATACCCCTGCCGCCACCCGAAACGACCACAGTACGTTTCATGACTCTCCATCCTCCTCAGCAGC
The DNA here is from genome assembly GCA_021788795.1 of Thermoplasmata archaeon. Lineage (GTDB taxonomy): Archaea > Thermoplasmatota > Thermoplasmata > RBG-16-68-12 > RBG-16-68-12 > RBG-16-68-12. The sequence continues at coordinate 5,195 of JAJYKG010000049.1, forward strand.
ACTCGAGTTGCTTCGAGGAGTCATTCATCGCGTCATCACAGGCAACAAGGCCCAACCGTCGTTGTCATCGGGGTTCCTCATGACGAGGATGAACGCCTCGTGCCTGCGAGGCTGTCCCCCTTGAAGGGATTTATGGTTTACGAAGTCGACACCCTCCATCTCCCAAAAGTCTGATCCGCCCCCAGTGAGCAGGGGCCTCGCCCAGTTGGTCGACTGTCCGTACCACTGCGGCCTGTATTTGAACAGGCCATTTTCCAACCGACTTGCCTCCATGCAACAGGGCCTTCCAATTCGCGAGGGCAATCGGCACAGGCTAACGGGGCGGATTACGCGCCCTCAGAGGGTTCCGTTGCCTCAAGCCCGAGGAGGAGGACGCGCCCCAGATCCGAGATAGCGGCCCTCCGCCGTCGGCCCTCGGCCACCCCCCCACTGGCCCCGAGCCTTTCCAGGCGGGCCTGATGATAGTCCAAGGTCGAATGGGCGATCCGTAGCCTACGGGCGAGCTCCGCGGCCGAGAGGTCGCCGTTCGCGGCGAGGACCTGGAGGACCTCGTGCATCTTGGGCGTGAGCAGGTTCACCTAGCGCATGCGCACGATGGGCAGGGGGATCGGCTCGGGGTTCGGTTCCTCTTCCGGCACGTAGAGGACGGGGATGCCCCGGAGGAGGCAGGCCATCGTCGCGGCGACGGCCATCGTCTTCGGACCGCCGGTGAGGTTGAACAGGACGTGGCGATCCGCCGTCCCCCGTAGGTCCTCCACGAGGCGTTCGAGGGTACCGACGTAGTCGAAGGGGTCGCGGAGGGTGCGCCTCTGGAACGGGAGACCCAGGTCCCGGAGGGTCCGCTCGACCTTGCGGACCGCCCGGTCCACCTTGGCCTGTTTCTTCGGAGTCGTGCCGCGGCACAGGATATAAGATATTCGAACCCAGTTGGGAGCGCCCCGGTCGGGATTCGAACCCGAGCACCCGGCTCGACAGGCCGGGATCATAGACCGCTAGACCACCGGGGCAGTGAGCCGTGGCAAATGGGTGGGGCTACTTAGGCGTTTGGATGACGGTCTCCTGAGACGAGCGCATCGCGAGCCTCCGCTCCAGGAGCGGCCAGGAGGCGAGGAGGAGGATGACCGCGACGAGGGCCAGGGACAGGAGGAGTGCGGTCGCGATGGACCGCAGCGGCACGGCCCCGGAGAGGGCGAGGTCCGCGGTCAGGGTCGCGCCGAAGAACCCCATCGCGCACGCCGCGACGATCCGGAGCACGCAGCGGGCGAGGGCTTCCTCGACGCGGCCGCGGCTCTCCGGGTCCAGCTGCGTCCGGAAGATTGGGGCGAACCGCTCCCCGAGGATGCGCAGCTCGACCGCGCCGAGGGCGAGGGTCAGGAACCCCAGCGCCGCCGCGGGGTCGAGGGGGAGCAGGGTGATGTGCCCGCCCACGTAGCAGAGGACCACAAGCACGAGGCCCGCACGTCGGACCGAGGGCATGGCGTAGCGCAGGCCGAGGAGGATCATCGCGAAGCCGGTGAGCAAGGTGCCGAGGAAGAGGCGCGCGATCGTCGTGGCCGGGATGGCCAGGAAGTCCCAGAAGGTCCACGCGGACAGCAGGGCCACGAGGAACACCGGCGCGGCGTCCAGGGCCGCGGCGGTCACCCGGGTCGAGACCATGTCCGCATCCTCCGGAGCGGGAGGGCGAGGGGCGTGCTCGGATCCCAGTCCACGACCTGGGCCACGCGGCGCAGGGAGGCGATCAGGTTCTCGCGCTCCATGCGCAGGATCCGGTACGCGGTGTCCCGGTCGCTCGACGGCGGAAGGTACCTCCGCTCGATCTCCAAGGGCGAGGGGGAGATGATCGCGACGTCATAGCCGTGGGCCGCGATGCCCACCACGGCCTCGAGGGAGGCGCGGTCCGTGAGGGGCGAGATAAGGACCACGAGGGCGTCGCGGGGGAAGAAGCGCGTGAGGACCCAGGTCACGAAGCCGAACGGCCACTCGCCGCCGGCGCGCACGTGGATCAGATGGTCGAGGATGCGGTAGAGCTGCTTGCGCCCGAAGGCGGGCGGCACCCAGTCCAGCACGTCCCGCTGGACGATCAGGCCCACGCGGTTCTTCGAGGCGAGGACGTGCTCCGCGACGCCGAGGGCGGCGCGCACGCCGACCTCGACCGCGTTGTCCGTGAGCGTGCCCACGGCGCTCTCCCTCCGCGCGTCCAGGACGATGATCACGTCCCCCGACCGCTCGCCCTGGTACTCGTTCGAGAAGAGGCGTCCGAGCCGGGCGGAGGCCTTCCAGTTGATGCGCCGCACGTCGTCCCCGGGCACGTACTCGCGGACGCCCCAGAACTCCGAGCCCGCGCCGATGTGCCGCGACGTCACGTGGCCGAACCACGGCCGCGTGCGTCGCGGCCCGAGCTGCGCCCGCTGGAGCACCTCCATCGCCGGGGCTACGGCCAAGGCCGTCGGCGGCGCCACGACCCCGTCCTCGACGCCGAGCCCGAGCGCGTCGAAGCTGCGCACACGGAGGGGGCCGACCGCGTAGTCGCCCTTGAGCAGGGGACGCACCTCGTAGGTCGTCTCGAAGGTCTCGCCGCTCGCGAGGGAGACGATCAAGTGGTTCGAGCCCCGGAGGAGGACGAGCTCGGGAGGCAGCACGTCGAGGAGCTCGAGCTGGCCGAGGGCCGCGCCGTCGTTCCGCAGGACAAGACGGACCTCGACCTGCCCGCCGACGGACAGGCGGTCCCGCGAGAGCGTGCGCGTCGCGGAGACCCGGGGCTCCGCCGGCGGCTCCAGGGAGCCGAGCGCCAGGAAGGCGACGGGCGGGATCGCGAGGAGCACGAGCGGCCAGCTGCGCAGGGCCAGTCCCGCCAGGAGGGCCACCACGGTCGCGCCCACGAGCGCGCTCGCCAGGGGCGTCCGCATCTCAGGGCACCTTGGGGACGGGGACCTGGGCGAGCACGTCCTGGAGGACCGAGGAGGTCCGCACGCCGCGGATCCACGGGTCCGGCTTGAGGATGATCCGGTGCGCGATGGCGAACGGCGCGACCGCCTTGACGTCGTCCGGGGTGGCGAAGTCGCGGCCCGCGAGGGCAGCGCGGGCACGGGAGAGCTTCAGGAGGGCCAGGGAGCCGCGCGGGCTCGCCCCGATCTCCACCTGGGTGTGCGACCGCGTTCCGGCGACGATCGCCACGATATAGCCCTCGATCGCGGGGTCGACGTGGACGCCCTCGACGGCGGCCTGCAGCGCGCGGACCTCGTCCGCGGCGGTCACCGCGCGGACGGGCATGTCGTCGCTCGCCCTCGCCTGGCGGCGCCGGAGGATTTCGACCTCCTGGTCGAGGGTCGGGTAGCCGACGTCGATCCGCAGGAGGAAGCGGTCCACCTGGGCCTCGGGGAGCGGGTACGTGCCCTCGTGCTCGATCGGGTTCTGGGTCGCGAGGACGAAGAAGGGCGGGTCGATCGGGAACGTCTGGCCCTCGAGCGTCGCCTGGCGCTCCTGCATCGCCTCCAAGAGGGCACTCTGGGTCTTCGGCGGCGCCCGGTTGATCTCGTCCGCTAGGAGGACGTTCGTGAAGACGGGCCCACGGCGCAGGATGAACTCGCCCGTCTTGCGGTCGAAGACGTACGTGCCGGTGATGTCCGCCGGCAGGAGGTCGGGCGTGAACTGGACCCGGCGGAACCCGAGGCCCAGCCCCGCGGCGAAGGACTTGGCGATCAGCGTCTTCGCCACACCCGGGACGTCCTCGATGAGGACGTGGCCGTCGCACAGGACCGCCCAGAGCACGCGCTCGAGCACCGGGCGCTTCCCCACAATCACCGTCTCCAGCTCGTCCAGCAGGACCTTGCCCCGGTCCGCGACCGCCGTGATGTTCACCGCCACGCCTCCATCTCTTCCAGGATCCGGTCGAGCTCGAGGACGAAGCCCCGCCCCGCTCGTGCGTCCCGCACCCAGCGGTACCGCGCGTCCGAGTCGGCGGTGGCGAGGTGCAGGAAGTCCGCCAGGACGGCGTTCCCGAAGGCCTCGTTCAGGCCGTCCCGGTCGCGCTCCAGCGTGCGCATCGCCTCCGGCGTGAGCCCACGCGCGAGCCGCGCGCGCTCCTCGAACGCGTCGCGGGCGCGGGACGAGACGGCGACCTGGCTGTAGGTCAGCCCTTGGTTCGCGCGGCGCACGACCGCGGTGAGGTACGCCAAGTCCCCCGCGCGGGCGCGGGGCGTTGCCGGGGGCTGGACCATCGGCGCAGGCTCCTCCGTGCTTCCCGCGACCACGTGCCAGGCATAGAGCGCGATGAGGGCGAGGACACCGACCCCGAGGAACCACCGGACCGTGCCGCTGAACTGGGCCGCGTACAGGAGGTAGCCGAGCAGGAAGATCGATGCCACGATGAGCGCGATTTCGAGGAGACGCTGCCGCAAGGGTCGGAAGGTCGGGTCGCCGTGCCGAATCTGCTGCTCCATCCGGGTGTACACGTCGTCGGGCACGTCACGCCTCCAGGTCCAAGCGGATCCGCTCCAGGCTCCGCACCGCGCGCTCCCGGTCCGCGTCCCCGAGCGGGTGCTCGCTGTACCTCGCCTCCTCGAAGAGGGACGTCAGGGCGTCCGAGGACTCCCCGGAGACCGCGAGGCGCTCCACGGCGAGCGCCTCGATCTCTCGCGGCGTGAGCGCCTCCTGCGCCGCGAGACCCCGGGCTCCAAGGAGGGCGCAGAAGCGGGCGTAGCAGGCCAGGATCACGGCCCGCACGTCGCCGCCGAGCTGGAGCTCGTCGATCGCCGCCTGGACCGCCTGGGCGGCGGCCCGGCGCGGCGTGCGGCGCGACGACCCGGTAGGCGGGCGCGCGAGGTTCGAGCCGACGCGGAAGAACAGGGCGATGGCGACGAGCGCGACGAAGACGGACGCGGCCAGAAACACTCCCAGGGGGATTCCGGAGACCGCCGGGATCAAGGTGGTGTTCGCCGAGGCGTTCGGGTTCGCCGAGCCCGGCGTGCCCTTGGGGATGATGGACGCCACGAGCCGGGGCCACAGGAGCAGGAGGGAGCCCATGAACGCGAAGGCGATGATCATGGCGACGATGTCCATCCAGGTCGTGGGGCGCAGGACCCGCTTGACCGGCATCCCCTTCCGCCGACGCCGGAGGTACAGGACCAGCGAGAGGACGGCGGCGGCGAGGAAGAGCGCTACGATGACCTCCTGGGCCAGGGGGGAGTCCAAGATCCCGCCGCTCCCGGGGTTCGCGGCCTGCGATCCGGGCGTCGCGGGGAGCTGCTCCCCGCCGGTGTCCAGATACGCGAGGTTGAAGGTGAGTCCCGCGACCAAGAGGATCGCAGCGAAGAGAAGGAGCGGCACCGCCCAGGTCGTCCTCCCCCTGCTCTCCCGTGTCATGCCGTCGCGAACGCGGGAGGGTGTCATAACGGTTTGCGGTTGTGACGGTCATCCTTCGGACCGAAGCGGTTCAGGCCTTCGAGAACTCCAGGAAGAACCGCTCGCGGCGGCGCCTCCCCACGAGGTAGAGGACGAGGGCCGCGACCCCCGCGACCGCGGCAGCGAGGAGGAAGATGCCCGCGTACGGCGGACTGCTCAGGCCGTAGGAAACCGTCTGGGCGGGGTTGGCCCGGGTCGCGTTGCCCGGCGTCTGGGCCGGGCTCGTGCCGAGGCCGGCGTACGTGACGAGGAGCGAGAAGATCCCGATCGCCACAAGGACGGCGGCGCTCGAGAGGGCCAACACGATGGCCACCCGCTCCGGGTGGAGGAGCTTGCGGCCCTTCCCGGAGAGCTCGTAGTAGATCCACTTGCGGCCCTCGTCCACCCGCTTCACGAGCCCGGCGGCCTGCAGCTTCTCGAGGTGCTCGAGGAGGGTGGGCTTGCTCAGGTCGAGGAGGCCGCTCAGGTCCGTCACGGTCTCGCGCCGCTCGTCGAGCCGTTTGAGGATGTTCACACGCACCTCGGACGCGAGGGC
>JAJYKG010000050.1 GCA_021788795.1 Thermoplasmata archaeon
GGCGACCCCCGCAGGCGCACACTGATCGGGAAGGCGCTATAAACACTTTCTCGGGTGCGGCCTCTGGGTCTTCCAAAACGGCGGTCCCGTACGGCCGAAACAGCAAAGACAGATGGGCGCATTCGCCCTCGGCAGGTGTTCCCGGTCCGCGGGCGCCCTGGGGGGAACCCGTCGTGCTTCTGGTTTCCAACCGCCTCCCCGTCACCATCGCCCACCGCCGGGGCGAGCTCGCGTACGAGCCGTCCCCGGGGGGCCTAGCCGTGGGGCTCGACGCCTTCCGGCGCGAGCACACCGCGCGGTGGGTCGGGTGGCCGGGCGACGTCGCCGACGCGGACCGGCGGCGCGTGCAGCGCCGCCTGCGCGCAGACTTCGCCTGCTACCCCGTGTTCCTGCCGCGGGAGACGGCGAGGCGGTACTACGGCGGCTTCTCGAACCGGACCCTCTGGCCCCTCTTCCACTCCTTCCCCAACTTCGCGCGCTACGACGCGGAGGATTGGGAGGCGTACAAGAAGGTGAACCGCCGCTTCGCGTCGCGCATCCTGGAGCTGGCGGAGCCCGACGAGCCGATTTGGGTCCACGACTACCACCTCATGCTCGTCCCGGGCTACGTCCGCGCCGAGCGGCCCGAGGCGAAGATCGGCTTCTTCCTGCACATCCCCTTCCCGCCCTACACGGACCTGCGGCAGCTGCCCTGGTGCCGCGAGATCGTCCAGTCCCTCTTGGGCGCGGACCTGGTCGGCTTCCACACGTTCGACGACGCCCAGGCGTTCCTCGGCGGCGTGCGCCGCCTCCTCGGGCTCGACAACGAGATCGGCCAGGTCGTCGTCGGGCGCCGGGTCATCGAGGTGGACGTCTTCCCCATGGGTGCGGACGTGCGTCGGATTGTGGCTGCCACGCGAGCCGACGACGCCGCGGCACGGGTCGCCCGGATTCGCGAGGACCTCCGCGCCGCCAAGCTCGTCTTCTCTCTCTCCCGTCTGGACTACACGAAGGGGATCCCGCAGGCCCTGCACGGCGTCGCGCGGTTCCTCCAGGACAACCCGGGATGGCGCGGTCGCTTCGCCTTCCACCTCGTCGTCGTCCCGTCCCGGGACATCCTCGACCGCTACGCGCAGGAGAAGCGGGAGATCGATCGGCTCTGCGGAGAGATCAACAGCGCGTACGGGGCCTTCGACTGGACGCCGATCCGCTACGTCTACCGGTATCTGGACTTCGACGAGCTCATCGCGCTCTACCGCGCCGCGGACGTCGCCCTCATCACGCCGCTGCGGGACGGCATGAACCTCGTGGCGAAGGAGTACCTCGTGGCCAAGGAGGATTTGCACGGCGCGCTCATCCTGAGCGAGATGGCGGGCGCCTCCCGCGAGCTCCACGAGGCCCTCGTGGTCAACCCGAACAGCGAGTCCGAGATCGCCGACGCGCTGCGCCAGGCCCTGGAGATGCCCGATGCCGAGCAGGTTCGCCGGAACCGACTCATGCGCGCCCGGCTCGAGGACTACGACGTCCGCCGGTGGGCGGCCCATTTCCTCGAGCGGCTCGAGGAGTCCGTCGCCCACTCCCGCGCCCTGGCGGTCCGCATCCTTTCGAAGGACGACCGGGAATCGATCGTCGCGGCCTACGGGCGCGCAGGCCGCCGGCTCCTCCTCCTTGACTACGACGGCACCCTCGCGCCCTTCACCGCAGACCCGGGGACCGCGCGGCCGTCCCCCCGGGCCCTGTCCCTCCTGAAGGGGCTGTGCGCGGACCCGAGGAACCGCGTGGTGCTCGTCACCGGGAGGAAGCGGGACAGCCTTTCCGAGTGGTTCGAGGGGCTGCCGATGAACCTGGTCGCGGAGAACGGGGTCTGGACGAAGGAGGTGGGCGGCGCGGAGTGGACCGCGACGATCCCCATCGACGGCCGCTGGAAAGACCGCGTCCGCCCGATCCTCCAGCGCTTCGTGAACCGCGTCCCCGGGTCGGCGATCGAAGAGAAGGACACGTCCCTCGTGTGGCACTATCGCCGCGTGAACCTCGGGACCGGCGCACTCGCGGCGCAAGAGCTCACGGACACCCTCACGAACCTGACGGCGAACCTCGACCTGGTCGTCCTCACGGGGAACCGGGTCGTGGAGGTGCGGACGAGTCTCATGAGCAAGGGGACGTACTTCCAGACGTACCTCGCGAAGGAGGCCTGGGACTTCATCCTGGCCATCGGGGACGACTGGACCGATGAGAGCCTCTTCGCCGCGCTGCCCCCCGAGAGCGCCTCGATCCGGATCGGCCTGACCGCGTCCACGGCCCGGTTCAACGTCGAGTCCATCGAGGACGCGCTCGGCCTGCTCGAGCGCCTCGCGGCGGCGGGACACGGGCCCGCCTGACCCGCCGTGCGGTTGCGCCCGCCCCTCCGGAGCCCTCCGGGTCGAAAGACTCAAATAGCACTCGTCTCTATCTGTTGAAGGCTCGATAAGGCGGCAGGACGTCGGCAACGACGGAACGTCGCCCGAGCTCGTGAGGCCGCCTTCGGCGAGGGCCCCGAACCGTGACGGGCCCGTTTCTGATGCGGCCGACATCGTGGAGGTTTGAGAACCCCGCGCGGTTCGTCCGCGCGTGCCCTCTCATTCCCGACGCTCGCAATCGAAAGGCAGAGGTGCATATCTGCTATCTCGCCAAATTCCTTGATTGATAGCTCAATACACACGTCGTGCGTGATCAACTCCGGTTGATCCTGCCGGCGGGCACCGCTATGGGAGTTCGCTTAAGACATGCGAGTCGAGAGGTGCAAGACCTCGGCGGACGGCTCAGTAACACGCGGATAATCTGCCCTCGGGTGGAGAATAATCTCGGGAAACTGAGGATAATGCTCCATAGACCTGGGATGCTGGAACGCTTCCAGGTCGAAAGCTCCGGCGCCCGAGGATGGGTCTGCGGCCTATCAGCTTGTAGGGGGTTTTCAAGACCCCCTAGGCTTCGACGGGTACGGGCTATGGGAGTAGTCGCCCGGAGATGGATTCTGAGACACGAATCCAGGCCCTACGGGGCGCAGCAGTCGCGAAAACTCCGCAATGTGGGCAACCACGACGGGGGAACTCCCAGTGCGAACACTTTGTGTTCGCTGTTCTCGCGCCTAAAAAGCACGAGAAGTAAGGGCCGGGTAAGACGGGTGCCAGCCGCCGCGGTAATACCCGCGGCCCGAGTGGTGCTCATTATTATTGAGTCTAAAACGTCCGTAGCCGGTCGGGTAGATTCCTGGGTAAATCCAACCGCTCAACGGTTGGAACTCCGGGGAGACCGCCTGACTAGGGACCGGGAGAGGCGCGAGGTACTCCTGGGGTAGGGGTAAAATCCTGTAATCCTGGGAGGACCACCAGTGGCGAAGGCGTCGCGCTAGAACGGATCCGACGGTCAGGGACGAAGCCCAGGGGCGCAAACGGGATTAGATACCCCGGTAGTCCTGGGTGTAAACGCTGCAGGCTTGGTGTCGGGGGTCCTACGGGGGCGCCCGGTGCCGGAGCGAAGGTGTTAAGCCTGCTACTTGGGGAGTACGGTCGCAAGACTGAAACTTAAAGGAATTGGCGGGGGAGCACCGCAACGGGAGGAGCGTGCGGTTCAATTGGATTCAACGCCGGAAAACTCACCGGGGGCGACCCTTGCATGAAGGCCAGGCTGATGACCTTGCTTGATTTTGGGAGAGGTGGTGCATGGCCGTCGTCAGTTCGTACCGTAAGGCGTTCTGTTAAGTCAGATAACGAACGAGACCCTCGCCCTTAGTTGCTAGTTCGTCCTCCGGGACGGGCGCACACTAAGGGGACCGCTGGCGCTAAGTCAGAGGAAGGAGAGGTCAACGGTAGGTCCGTATGCCCCGAATCTCCCGGGCAACACGCGCGCTACAAAGGACGGGACAATGGGCTCCGACCCCGAAAGGGGAGGGCAATCCCGAAACCCGTTCGTAGTTCGGACTGAGGGCTGTAACCCGCCCTCACGAAGATGGATTCCGTAGTAATCGCGTGTCAACATCACGCGGTGAATATGCCCCTGCTCCTTGCACACACCGCCCGTCAAGCCACCCGAGTTGAGCCTGAGTGATGGTGTCGTTCTTGCGGCGCTAGAACTTAGGTTCAGCAAGGAGGGCTAAGTCGTAACAAGGTATCTGTAGGGGAACCTGCAGATGGATCACCTCCTAAGCTATCTCAAGGAGGCCTTGGCAAGGTAGAAGTGGGCCTCGGCCCTCGATTGCGAGCGTCTAATCCACCCCTTTTCTTGGCGTCTTCTCCCGGACCGAGGCGTTGTTCGGTCTAGCGAAAGCGCGATAAGCCGCGGGGTGTCTCATGAGGGCCCGTGGCACGCGACAAGGTTCTCGATTGGCTACTCGAACCAGCCCAGCCATCGATCCGGTACCTCACTCTGACCCAGCTCCTCGGGAAGAACGAGGCTGACTCCGAGGTCCGCGAGGCGAAAGCCAACATCTCGAAGGCCGGGTGGGTCGCAGACACGCTCGCCCGCCGCGACCCGGGTGGCTGGTGGGTCCGCGACGGGCACCCGAAGTGGCCCGAGTACACCTCCACGAACTACACCTTGGTCGCCCTCTCCGACCTCGGTGCGACCCGGGAGATACCCGAGGTGCGCGCGTCGTGTGAATACTGGATGAAGAAGTCCCCACTCAACGGAGGCGGCGTGGGCGGGATGTCGAACGGGCACGGCCACCTCTGCTACACAGGCAATATGGCCCGCGCGCTGATCCGCTTTGGGTACAGGGACGATCCGAAGATCCGCAAAGCGCTCGAGTGGCTAGTGCTGACCGCGCACCCGAAGGGCGGGTGGACGTGCTGGAACTACAAGGACGCGCCCGCGACGGGGCGTACCCTCGACTCCTGGGAGGGTCTGAGCGCCTTCGCCTCGTATCCGAGGTCCAAATGGACGAAGTCGATTACGGACTGCGTGGAGAAGGGGGCCGAGTTCTTTCTCGAGAAGGAGTTGCACCGCCAAGGAACGCGGTACGAGCCCTGGTACCGCTTCCATTGGCCGGTCCATTACCGGTACGACCTTCTGGTCGGCCTCGACGTCCTGACCGCCCTCGGCTATGGGGACGATAAGAGGCTCGGCTTCGCCCTCGACCTCCTTCGGAAGAAGCGGCGGTCCGACGGACGGTGGGCCCTCGACGCAAACCATCCGGATATGACCCCCGCGGCCGCCAAGTGGTACGCCGAGCATCCCCAGAAGCGGCCGAGCCCGCTCGTGTTTGAGGCTGCGGGCAAGCCGAGCAAGATGATCACGCTCCGCGCGCTCAGGGTCCTTTCCCAAGTCGGTGGAAACTTCCCGGCAGGGTCGCCTTGACGCCAGAAGGAATCTCGGCGGAATCCCCGCGGAGTCAAACGACACAGGCGGCATCTCGAGCGGGCTCCACGCGACCCCGATTCGCAATCCAGAAACACCGGGCGAGGAGTCTCCATTACGATTTCCGGTTGGAGATCGGTGCCGTCCTCGTCTCATGGGCGGTGCCGAAGGGTCCAAGCAAAAATCCCAACGTAAGGCGGCTCGCGGTGCGGGTCCCGGACCACCCGATCGATTACCTTCTGTTCGAAAGGGCCTTGCCGGACAGCGACTACGGCGCAGGCGAGGTCATCGTCTGGGACTTCGGCGACTACGAGCTCGTCGGACCCGAAGGACTTGATGCCGCGACGGCCCTCCGAGACGGGATCATGCGGTTCGCCCTGTACGGGACGAAGGTCCGGGGACAGTGGGCCATCTTCCGGACGAAGTTCACGGAAGGGGACCGTCAGCATTGGCTCCTGGAGAAGCTCCGGGACGAATTCGCAGAGGCCGGGTACGACCCGGAAGACGAGCCGAACTCTGCGCTTTCTGGCAAGGTTCTGCGGGCTCGGCGTTGATGCCTCCCCGGTTCCCACGGGCTGTCCGAGGGGAAGGCCCTCTCCTCCTTGAGCGGTAGAGGCCACTCGGGTGCCCGAGGAGCGCTTCTCTTAGGGCAGGCTCATCGCTGACTCGACGACAGGTCTTTCTAGCGCAGGTCCCTAGCCCACCCGTGCCGGAGGTCCGAGCTCTCCGTATCAACCGCTTCACCGTGATGGCCATGCTTCAAGCGGCTCGGGCCCGCCACATGGGCCTCTCGGAGGAGTCGGCCTATTCATGGGGACTCAACCGAGCCATCTGGTATGCCGCGGCCAAGCGAGGATTCAGCGGCGGCGGAGGGGGGGCTGGCCAAGGCGGGGGCGAGGCGAAGGCGAAGCCTGGGGACGTGTTCTACCTGGGGCAGGATTTCGCCTACCGCGACCCGAACAGCCCGAAGGTCGTCTTCACCCTGGGCGGGAAGACCCAGACCGGGGAAGAGTTCCGCGCCAAGATCGCTTCGCGGTTCGGCGGTGAGCTGAACTTCCGGAAGGCTTGGGACGAAGCGACGAGGATCGTCTCGGAGGCCGACGAGAATCTCCTGAAGGCCGGGGAGACCTTCTACGCCCTCGTGTACAAACCGCGAAGAGATGATCTGGTCGAGAAGTGGAGGTCGGAGTTCGCTCCGCCGCGCAAGTCCGCAGACTCCCGGGGAAGTCGCTGACGCGGACTGGGGCTCTGGATTCGCCCGCATCCGCCCCCGGGCCCTCACGAAAGCGCTAAAGCTCGGAGGGCTTTCCCGGCCGAGGTTCTTGATGCCTACCGCGAACATCGGGGTCTCCGGTCCCGCCTGGCACGTCGGAACGGCCGCCCAGGTCGTGTCGGACCTGAGGACCGATCCGAAGAACGGGCTGGCCACGCGCGACGCGAGCGCGCGGTTCGCCCGGGACGGCCCCAACCGCCTCCGCAAGGTGGAACACGAGGGCTTCTGGGGAGAGTATCTCGAGGAGCTGCGGGAGCCCATGATCCTTCTCCTGCTTGTCACGGGGGTCCTGTACTCGATCCTCGGTACGTTGGAGGATGCGGTCACCATCTTCGCGATCATCTTCACCCTCGTCACGTTCGAGGTCCTCAACGACCAGCGCGCGAGCCGCGCGATCGACGCGCTGCGGAAGCTGGCGGAGCCCACCGCCGCGGTCCTCCGCGACGGGAAGCGCCAGGAGGTCCCCGTGGAGGACGTCGTCCCGGGCGACGTGCTCGTCCTCGAGGCGGGACGCCGCGTCGCCGCGGACGCGCGGCTCGTCGAGTCGGACCGCCTCGCGGCCTCCGAGGCCTCCCTCACCGGGGAGTCCGTGCCGGTCGAGAAGGACTCGGACGCGGTCCTCGCTCCCGGGACACCGCTCGCGGAGCGCCGCAACCTTGTCTTCGCCGGGACGAACGTCGTGCGCGGGCGCGGGACCGCGGTCGTCACCGCGACGGGGATGGCCACCGAGCTCGGGCGCATCGCCGCGATGGCCCAGGAGGTCGAGGAGCCCAAGACCCCGCTCCAGGCCGCGATGACGGACCTCACGAAGTACCTCGTCGTCGTGGCGGTCGGGTTCAGCGTCCTCGTCCCCTTCCTCGGCTGGCTCCTGGCCCGCGGAGACCCGAAGACGATGGTCCTCACGGGCCTCTCCCTCGCCTTCGTCACGATCCCCGAGGAGCTGCCCATCCTGATCACGATGGTCCTCGCCCTCGGGGCGTACCGCCTCTCGCGTCGCCACGCGATCGTGAAGCGGCTGCGGGCGGTGGAGACCCTGGGCGGCGTCACGGTCATCGCGACGGACAAGACGGGCACGCTCACGGAGAACCGCATGGAGGCGAGCCGCTACTTCCCGGAGCAGGCGAAGGCCGCGCTCCTCGAGGCCGGCGCCCTGGCGAACGACGCGTCCCTGGAGGGCGACGCCGGCCTGGGCGACCCCCTCGAGGTGGCCCTCCTGCGGGCGGCCGCCGCCGCGGGGATCGACGTCCCTGCGCTCCGCGCGGCCCACCCGGTCCGGGACGAGCTATCCTTCGACAATGCCCGCGCGCGGATGTCCGTCGTCGTCGCCGACGACGGCGGGGTCCGCGTCGCGGCGAAGGGGGCGCCCGAGTCCCTGCTCGCGGCCTGCACGCGGCGGTGGACCGTCGGCGGGGTGAAGCCCCTCACGGACGCGGACCGCCTCCTCATCCTCGCCTCCGCCGCGGCCCTCGCGGCCTCCGGGCAGCGGGTGCTCGGGTTCGCGGAGAAGCGCGCCCCCGCGGGCCCCCTTCCCGAGCTTCAGGTCGAATCGGACCTCACGTTCCTCGGCCTCGTCGGCCTCGCGGACCCGCCGCGGCCGGAGGCGCGTGCCTCGATCGACGCGTGCCGCGCGGCCGGCGTGCGCGCGGTCATGGTCACGGGCGACCATCCGCTGACGGCCCGGTCCATCGCGGCCGAGATCGGCCTCGGGGACGGCCGCGGGATGACGGGCCCAGAGCTGGACGCCCTCTCGGACCCGCAGCTCCAGGAGGCGGTGCGGTCCGTCTCCGTCTTCGCCCGGACGACGCCGGAGCACAAGCTGCGGATCGTCCGAGCCCTTCGGCAGGGCGGGGCCCGCGTGGCGGTGACCGGGGACGGCATCAACGACGCGCCCGCGCTCGCGGCCGCGGACATCGGCGTGGCGATGGGGGAGACGGGCACGGACGTCGCGCGGGAGGCCGCGGACCTCGTCCTCGCGGACGACAACTTCGCGACGATCGTCGAGGCCGTCCGGGAGGGCCGCGTCCTCTTCGCGAACCTGCGCAAGGCCGTGCGCTATTACCTCGCCTGCAAGGTCGCGGTCGTCGCGATCACGCTCCTGCCCGTGCTCCTCGGCGTCCCGATCCCCCTCGCCCCGATCCAGCTCATCGTCCTCGAGCTCTTCATGGACCTCGCGGCCTCGGCGACCTTCGTGGCCGAGCCGCCGGAGTCGGACCTCCTGCGCGAGCCGCCGCGCGACCCGCGCGCGGCGTTCATGGACCGGCCCATGGTCGCGAGCATCTTCGTCTCCGCGGCGGGCCTCTTCCTCGCGGTCTCCGCGGCCTACCTCTGGACGTACGCGTCCCCCGCGACGCGGCCCATGGCCACGACCGTGGCTTTCGTCACGTGGCTCATGGGCCACGTGTTCCTGGCCCTGAACCTGCGCTCCGAGCGCGAGCCCCTCGCCCGCCTCGGGCCCCTCTCCAACCGCCTCATGGTCGTGTGGGGCGCGGCCGCGTTCCTGTTCGCCGCGGTTGCGAGCATGACCCCCGTCCTCCAGACGGCCCTCCGGACGACGTCCCTGGGGGCGCCGCAGTGGGCCCTCGCGTTCGGCCTCGCGGTCCTGGGCACGTTCTGGATCGAGGTGCGGAAGTGGCTCGCGCCCGCGTGGCGGAGGGCCGCCTCGACGAGCCCCGCCTAAATCTCATCCTTTAAGACCCGGCGGCGCTACCCGTCCACGCGCGGCGATCCGCCGCGCCGCGACCGTCCGAGGCCCGAGGATGTTCCTGAACGACTGGTGGTACACGACCCTGATGGGGACGCCGCTGAAGATCGAGCCGCCGCTCCGCGGCGACGTGACGACGGACGTCCTCATCGTGGGCGCCGGCGCCGCCGGGCTCGCGGCCGCGCTCCAGCTGATGGACAAGGGCCTCGACGTCACGGTGATCGACAAGAACGTCTGCGGCGGGAGCTCGACCGGGAAGAGCGCGGGCTTCCTCACCCCGGACAGCGAGCTCGAGCTGTCCCAGATCCTGCGCCGCTACGGCCGCCAGGGGGCGAAGGACCTGTGGGAGTGCGCCCAGTGGGGATGCGACCGGATCGCCGACGTCATTCGGGCGAACGGCATCGACGCGGACCTCCAGAAGCAGGACTGCCTCTTCCTCGGGGAAGGCCGGGGCGGGCCGAAGGAGGTCCGCGACGAGCTCGCGGCGCGGCGGTCCATGGGCTACGAGGTCCAGGGCTACACGGCGGGGGAGCTCCCCTCCGTCGTCGGGGCCACGGGCTTCACGGGCGCGGTCCGGTACAAGAACACCACGGGGGTCAACGGCCTCCGCTACGCGCAGGGCGTGAAGAAGGTCCTCGTGGACCACGGGGTCCACGTCTACGAGTCCACGGAGGCCATCGGCCTCAAGGACCACACCGTGACGACGCACCTGGGTCGCGTGACCGCGGACAACATCATCTTCACCGCGGACAAGCTCAAGCGGGACCTGACGGACTACTTCTGGAACTACTACTACGCCCAGACGTTCCTCTCGATCAGCGAGCCCCTCCAGCCCCACGAGGTGCAGGCCATGTTCCCCGTGGAGCCGTTCATGTGCTGGGACTCCCACTTCATCTATGCGTACTGGCGGCTCACCGGGGACAACCGCATCCTCCTGGGCGGCGGGAGCCTCTGGACGACGTACGCGAAGCGGGACGCGTGGACGGACCGCATCATCGAACGCGTCCTCCGCCGCTTCCGCGGGCACTGGCCTTCCGTGGGCCACGTGCACTTCCGGCAGTTCTGGATGGGGCGGATCGACATGACCCGGGACCTCATGCCCACGGTCCTCCGCGAACCCGGGAAACCGTGGATCCACTACGTGCTCGGATGCGTCGGCCTGCCCTGGGCCACGTTCTGCGGCGACTTCGCGGCACGACACGTCCTCTCGGACGAGACCCAGGACGACCACCGGTTCTACCGCTACTTCGGCATCGACCGCGGGTTCGTCATTCCCCTGTGGGCGGAGAAGCTCATGGGGAAACGGATCTCCTTCGTCGTCAACCAGGCGTACGCGAAGTACCGCCAGGTGGACAAGAACAGGCCCGAGGCGGAGAAGCCGCGGGAGTTCTAGGGGTCGCCCCAGGCTCGCCACGCGGCGCGGCCTACGCGGGCGATGGCGTCCACCGCCTCTTTCTCCTGCCGCGGCGTCAGATCCCAGGTCAGGCACACGGCGGCGAAGGGCGGCCGCGTCCGCGGGAACACGACCCCCGCGTCGTTGATGACGCCCGAGATGGACCCGGTCTTGTTCGCGACCCGCGTCCCCGGGGGGAGGCCCAGGGAGAGCCGGTGGTACTGCTGCTTCTCGAGGATGGCGACCATGTCCGCGCAGGAGCGCCGCGAGGCCGCGCGGCCGCGCGCGATGAGCCCCAGCAGGCGGGCGATGTCCGCGGCGGTCCCGTGGTTGTCCGTCGCCTCCTCCCAGAGGCGCCACGCACGTGTGCGTGTGATCGCCGTGCGCTCCTGGGCCCGGACGCGGCCGAGCAGGGCG
>JAJYKG010000051.1 GCA_021788795.1 Thermoplasmata archaeon
GGGAAGGAGCTGAAGGTCATCGCCTAGACGTCGTCCCGAGTCTTCCGGCGGTAGTAGCGAATATCCGTGGTCTCGTAGCCCAGCTTGGCGAAGAGGCTCTGCGAGGCGACGTTGTCCCCCTCGATCAGGGCGGCGAACAGTTCCATGCCTTCCTGGCGGAGGGCCCGCTCGCACGCCCGGACGAGCTTCACAGCGATCCCCTTGTGGCGGTATTCGGGGAGCACAGCCAGGCGGTTGATCCAGCCCTTCCGGGTGTCGTGCGTGCCGAGCACCGTGCCGACGAGCCTCGGGCCGTCGAACGCTCCCAGGTACAGCGCGCGATTCGAGCGCAGCTGCTGCCCGATCTCCCTCCGGCTGTCGCGGCCGCGGGTCCGGGGATGGAGCCCACAGACCTCGAACACCTGGATCATCGCGTCGTAGTCCGAGAGGCGCAAGGGCCGGATCCGGACCCGCATCCTCAGGCCCTCTGCTCGACCAGGTGCCGCGTCGGGTGGACGAACAGCTCCCGCGCGTCCTGCGCGAGGTACTCGTGGAGGAACGGCGGCATGACCGCGAACTCCCGCAGCTTCGCAAGGGGCAGGAGCCGCATCCGGATGTGCGATTCGAGGGAGGGGACGTATCCCTGCGCGTCCGGCGTCGGGAACTCCGAGGAGAGGTCGACGAGGAAATAGAAGCCGATCTCGTGGGTCTCGACGCCCTTGAGCGTGTAGAAGTTCTCGTGGACGTAGACGAGCTTGTCCGCCTCGACGTTGAGCCCGGTCTCCTCGTAGACCTCGCGGGACATGCACAGCGCGAGGGTCTCCCCGAACTCCAGGTGGCCCCCGGGGAGGGCGTACTGCTTCCCGCCGCGCCCGTCGTCGCCCTCCTGCAGGAGCACGCGGTCGCCGTGGATGAGGATCGCGCAGCCTCGCACGAGGAACTCGCGGTGGGGATCCAGCTTGCCGAGCGCCATCGCCTCCGGCGAACGCCCGTCGACGATTTGAGCCCTTCCCCGCTCAATACGCGTGGGACTCGGGCATCCGCACGCCGAGCCGCTGGCAGAGGCGCGCGTGGTCTTCGTGGCTCGTCCACTCGACCCGCAGGTAGTCGGCGATCTCGCCGTCCGTCATGCCGAGCCGCCGCGCCTCCCGGACCGCGACCTCGTAGGCCTCGACCTCCGTCGGGCGGTCCACGTACGCGAACCGCCGGTCCCAGAGCTCCTTCCCCTCGTGCCACTGACGGATGTGCGTGAGTTCGTGGAGGATGTCGAGCCACAGGGTGCGCGCGTCCCCCTTCCGCACGTAGTCAAGCCCGGCGCAGACGTTGCCCGCCTCCGCGTCGATGTACATGTACGCGTCCTCGGGGACGATGTCGAGCTTGCAGTCCCGCAGGACCTCGGACCCCAGGCCGTCGCCGAAGAGGGAGCGGAAGGCGCCCGCGCGCGAGAGGCCCGGGAACACCTCCAGGAGCGCGTACTTGCCGGCCTTCACCCTGCGGTTGACCGCGATTTCCGCCATGCCGGGGGGCCTCGAATCCTCCGCGGGCGAAAAACGTTTCGCCGCCGGGGCGGGGGCCGACCGCGGCAAGAAGGACGGGGTGAGCCCTCACTTCCTCCGCTTGGCCAGCGCGTCCACCTTGGCCTCCACGCCGGAGAGGCGGATCCTGAGCTCCTTGTTCTCGTCCTTGAGCCGGTCGAGCTCCGCCTGCTGCTCGAGGCGCTTCGCGCCCTCCGCGTGCTTCGTCCGGATCTCGTTGATCCCGCGGCGGGCGCTCTTCCGGAGGTTGCCCAAGACGGACGTGTCCTCGACCTTCTCCAGCTCGCCGATCGCCTTCTTGTAGCCCAGCTCGACCATGCCGGCCACGGCCCCGAGCTTCGTGCGGTAGTTCGGGTCCTTCGTGAGGGCCGCGAGCTCGTCGAGCACGTCGTCCCTCTTGCGCTCGTGGAAGTAGCCGAGTTTTCCGAGGGCCGTCGCGGCCCCGAACCGGCGCAGCTCGGGCTGCCCGTACTCCGTCCGCTTCAAGAGGACCTCGAGCCCCCGCTCGTCCCGCAGGTCCGCGAGTCCGAGCGCCGCGCTCCGGGAGATCTGCTCCCCCTGGGACGGGCGGTCCATGCCCTTCACGAGGGCGTCGAAGGCGCCGTCGTGACGGGTCTGGGCGATCGCGGTGGCCGCCGCGGCCATGGGCACGTACTTGCCGTCGTCCATGTAGCCCTTCACGAGGGCCCTGAACGCGGCGTCGTCCTTGTAGAACTTGCCGAGGCCCTGGTAGATCCCGCGGCGCACACGGCTGTCCTGGCCCTCGAGGGACGCCAGGAGGACGCCCCGCGCCTTCGGCGTGCCGATCTCGCCCAGCGCCCGCGCCGCCGCGCGGCGGACGCCCCAGAACTTGTCCTTCGTCAGCGCCTTGCCGAGGGCGTCCACCGCGGCCTCGTCCCCGACGAGACGGCCCAGGCCCTCGCAGGCCTCCATGCGCCCCCACACTCCTTTCGCGTGCGCGAGCTGCCAGAGGAGCTCCTCCTTCTCCTTCTTGAACGTCAGCTTCTTCAGGATCACCCCGTCCGGGTCGAAGAGGACCATCCGGGGCCGCCGCGCCGCGGCGATCCGGAACGTCTGCTCGGCCTTCTCCACCTGGACGGTCTCCCGCCACACGCGCTCGTCCGTCGCGAACTCCAGGGTCACAGGCATGGAGAAGAGGGGCACCTGGTCCTTCACCTCGTGCGTCTGCTTGACCTTCAGCTCGACCTGGCGGGCCTTGTCGTCCCACGACCACGAGGCCTCGTACTCCGGGTGCCCGGCACCGTAGAGCCACTCCTCGAAGAACCAGCCGAGGCTCTTCCCCGTGGCCTCCTCGAGGGCGACGCGGAAGTCCGTCGTCTCGACATTCTGCAGCGCGTGGCCCTGCACGTAGTGGCGGATCCCCTTCCACCACAGGTCGTCCCCGAGGACGGTCCGGAGCATGTGGAGGACGCCGCAGCCCTTGTTATACGTGTGCCCGTCGAGCATGTCCTCCGCGTCGACGAACTTGTGCGTGACGATGGGGCGCTTGTACTCCTTCTCCGCCTCCTCGTAGTAGCCCTGGCGGACCTCGTCCAGGTGCACGAGGAACTCGTCCGCGCCGTAGCGCTCCTCCCACCAAAGGCACTCGAAGTAGTCCGCGAAGGACTCGTTCAGCCAGAGGTGGCCCCAGCTCTTGCACGTGAGGTAGTCGCCGAACCACTGGTGGGCGAGCTCGTGACTCAGGAGGGAGTCCGAGGAGTAGTCGGGGTACGCCTTCTCGTCCGTGAGGCAGTACTCGTACAGGATCGTCATCGAGGTGTTCTCCATGCCGCCGAAGGTGAAGTCGGGGACGCACGCCTGGGCGTACTTGTCCCAGGGGAACTTGAGCCCGGTGACGCGGCCGAAGAACTTCACCATGTCCGGGACGCGGGAGAAGCAGAGGTCGACGTACTTCCCGTAGCCTTTGGGCACGTACGCCAGCACGGGGACGCCGTCGGCGTCCCACTCCTTGCTGTCCCACTCCCCGACGACGAGGGCGACCAGGTAGTTCGGGTGGGGCTTGTCCTGGAGCCAATGGTACGTCCGCGTGCCCTTCGCGGCGTCGTGCTTCTCGGAGACCAGGTGGCCGTTGGCCACCGCCTTGTACGTCTCCTTCACCGTCACGACGATCTCCGTGGTGAACTTCTGGTTCGGATAGTCGTAGGACGGATACCAGGCGCGGTTGTCCATCTCCTCGCCCTGGGTCCAGACGATCCGCGGCTTGTTCGGGTAGGCCTTGTCCGGCGCGGGGAAGAACATCCCCTTCTTCGGCGCCGCGGTGTAGCGGATGCGGAGCTCGAACGGCTCGCCCGCCTTGCGCGCCCGCGGCAGGTGGACGAGCAGCTGCTCGCCGTGGACCTCGAACTCGAGCGCCTTGCCCGAGTCGTCCTTCACGCCGCGGATGTCGAGGCCGTCCTGGTCGAAGGCGACCTCCTTGAGCCCGTCGTTGATGGCGGCGAGCCGGTGCGTCGCGGTGCCGGTCACGGTCTTCGCCTCGTCGTCGATCGCGATGTCCAGGCGCATGTGGTGCAGCTGGAACGTCCGCTCGGGGGGCCAGCGCTCGCGCGTGTCCGCCGGGGCGAACGTGTGGTCGGAGAACGCGCCCATCCGCTGCGCCTTGCAAGATTCGAGGAAGTCCGTCATGGTGTGGCCTCTGGAGCCGCTAGGGAGAAGGGATGGCGGCAGGGTACTTACGCATTCTTGCCGGACCGTCGGGAGCCGCCGGGGGCCGCAGGGCTTAAGGCCCGGGGCCCTTTCGCTCGGCCGTGGACCCGGACCGGTCGGAGGACATCGAGGCGGCGTTCGAGCGGATCCACCGCCCCCTGCGGTGGCCCCTCGCCGACTACCGCCGGAGGAAGGTGGCCCGCGTCGGCTTCACCGGGTATGTCTTCTCGCGCGGCCGCGGGGACGCGGTCGCGGGCTTCGCCTACGGGTTCGCGCTGCGGCCTGGGGCCCTCCCGGGGATCCGGGAGCCGCCCGAGGCGGCCGTCTACGTCTTCGCGAGGCCCCGGGGGTCGACCCTCCACCGCGACCTCGTGACCCGCCCGCGCAGCCCCGTGCGACGCCTGGTGGCCGACGCCCGCGCCCTGCCGCACCCGTTCGAGTTCCACCCGGAGGCCGAGGTCGTCGCCGTCCGCCACCGGCCCATGGGGCGGCTGCCGCGGGAGCTCTTCGTGCTCGGCGCCGCGGACTTCTTCATGGTCAGCCAGGGGCACCTGCAGACCGGGGGATTCGTGCGCCGGGTCACCGCGGCGACGGAGCGCCGCGGCCCGTGAGGCTCAGGCGCCCATCTCGACGGCCAGGGCCGGCGGCACGTGGGGGCGGTCGAGGACCTCGAACACCCGGGACCAGTTGTCGCCCAGGTCGCGGGAGCAGCGCAGGACGCCGAGGTCCACGAGGCTCTGCAGCCGCCGCCGGGTGCGGTTCGCCGGCCACCGGAACCGGATCGCCATGTACTCGACCACGGACCGCTCGTGCGCGCCCCGGTCGGGGAACTGGACCTGGAGGGCCGTGGCGAGGATCGCGAGGTCCTCGCGCATCTCTGGGTCGTCGACGTCCATGAGCACGGACCACAGGCCTCGGATGCGGGACATGAAGGCGGGGACCCGCGCCGCTCCGCCTGACCGTTCGCCATGCAGGTAGCGTACGGCTACGCGGGTCCGGCGCCGGGCGCGGGGGTTCCGCCTGCAGGATGCGGCAAGCGTTTTATCGCCCTGGACCGATACGCGCCCCGTGTCCGTGGAGACGGAGCTTGTCCCGATCGAGAACCCGGACGGCCTGAACGTCATCCTGGGCCAGACGCACTTCATCAAGACCGCGGAGGACGTCCACGAGGCTCTCGTGAACGCCGTCCCGGGCATCCGCTTCGGAGTGGCCTTCTGCGAGGCCTCGGGCCCGTGCCTGGTCCGCGTGGAGGGGAACGACGAGCCGCTGAAGGCCCTCGCCGCGAAGAACGCGCTCGCGGTCGGGGCAGGGCACTTCTTCATCGTCTTCGTTCAGGAGGCGTACCCGCTCAACCTCCTCCGCGCCCTGCGCGAGGTGCCCGAGGTCGTGAACCTGTACGCGGCCACCGCGAACCCCATCGACGTCGTCGTGGCGACGAACGCCCGCGGCCGCGGCGTGCTCGGGGTCATCGACGGCGAGCGGGCGAAGGGCGTCGAGACGGCCGAGGACCGGAAGGAACGGAGGGCGTTCCTGCGGAAGATCGGGTACAAGCTGGGCTGACATGTGCCGCATCCTCGCGATCGTGAGCCGGAGGCCGATCCCCCCGGAAGTCCTCCTGTCGTTCCGGGCGCTCGCGGACACCGGGAGGGGGTTCCGCGACTTCGGCTGCCCGCAACCCAACCCGAAGACGGGCCACCCGGACGGCTGGGGCCTCGCGTGCGTCGGCGCGGAGGGCGAGTTCTACGCCCGCAGCCCGCTCAGGGCCACCGTGGACCCGAAGTTCGAGGACGCGGTGCGCCGCCTCGGCCGCACGTGCAGCCCGCCGCTCCTCCTCCTGGCCCACGTGCGCTGGGCGGCGTTCAAGGACACCGTCCAGGAACCGTACTGCCATCCCTTCCGCCGCGAGGTGGACCACCATCCGGTCTTCTTCGCCCACAACGGCCAGATCGACGGCCTTCACCTGAAGGACGGGAAGATCGACAGCCAGGTCATCTTCGACCGGTTCGCGGAAGCCCTCGGGCCCGAGATCCGCCCGCTCCCCGAGCTGAAGGAGGCCCTGGCGAGGGCGAAAGAGGCCCTCGACGCGGAGTATCCGCGGAAGGTCGAGTCGTACACGTTCGCCATGATCGAGGGCCCCCGCATCATCGCCCACCGCGACGCGCGCACGTGCGTCCCCTACTACACGCTTCACGAGACGCGCACGGAGGACATGAAGGTGGTCTGCTCCGAGGTCCTCCCGGCGCTGCCCGGCCGCTGGCGCATGCTGCGCAACGGGGAGTTCCTCGAGCTCCCGTCGACGTGGTAACGAGTCGGTAACCCGCGCCGCGGCAGCCTCTCCCGGCTTAGGGTGAGAAACGGCAGAAAGGGCTATATAGACCCAGTTTCGTCGGGTGGGTATTATTGCCGGTCGGGGGAGGACCTGATACGTTGCGTGAAGTTGAGGTTACGACCCATTGCCCCGAATGCCGGGGCGACCATCTGGTCAGGGACTACGAACGCGCGGAGATCGTGTGCGAGGACTGCGGCCTCGTCCTCGATGACATGATCATCGACGAGGGTCCGGAGTGGCGGGCCTTCGACTCCGAACAACGGGAGTCCCGGGAGCGGGCCGGGCCCCCGAGCACGATCATGGCCCACGACAAGGGCCTCTCGACCTCCATCGGCTGGCGGAACAAGGACGCCTACGGGCGCCAGATCCCCCACAAGAGCCGGGCCCAGATCTACCGCCTCCGCAAGTGGCAGCACCGCATCCGCACGTCGAAGAGCGGGGAGCGGTCCCTCGCGCAGGGCCTCACGGAGATCAACACGATGGCCTCCAAGATGGGGCTGCCGCGGCACGTCCGAGAATCCGCCGCGGTCCTGTACCGCAGGGCGTCCACGAAGAACCTCGTCCGCGGCCGGTCCATCGACGAGGTCGTGGCCGCGACCCTGTATGCGTCGTGCCGCCAGTGCGGCGTGCCGCGCACGCTCGACGAGATCGCCGGGAAGTCGTCCGTGGACCGCAAGTCCATCGGCCGCACGTACCGCACCCTCGTCCGCGAACTCGGCCTCAAGCTCCTGCCGCAGAGCCCGCGGGACTACATCGCGCGCTTCTGCAACCGCCTGGACCTGGACATGGAGGTCCAGCGGAAGGCGAAGGACATCCTGGACAAGGTGGAGAAGGACGAGCTCGCCTCCGGCGTGGCTCCGAGCGGCGTGGCCGCAGCGACGATCTACATCTCCGCGATCCTCTGCAACAAGCCGTGCACGCAGAAGGAGGTCGCCGAGGTCGCCGGCGTGACCGAGGTCACAATCCGGAACCGGTACAAGCGGATCTCCGTCGCCATCGGCATGAACAAGTGAGGGCGGCCCCCGCCTCATTCCGCAAGCTTTAAGCGAAGGCGTCCCTTCCGAAGGCTCCCGACACGGTGAGCGCGTGGCCTCTGACATGATCGAGAAGGGAGACATCGTCTGGCTCGAGTACGACGCCTACACGGTGAACCCCAGTGGGACGCAGACCCTCTTCGACACGACCCATGAGGAGGTCGCGAAGAAGGAGAACAAGTTCGAGGAGAAGAAGGTCTACGCCGAACAGCCGGTGATCGTCGGCAAGGGCCGCCTCTTCATCGGCCTCGAGGACGCGCTCCTTGCCGCGAAGGTCGGGGACTCGAAGGAGGTCACGATCCCGCCCGAGAAGGCCGCGGGCGCGCGCGACGCGCGCCTCGTCGAGCTCAAGACGGAACGCGAATTCCTCCGGCAGGAGATCACACCGGAGCTGGGCCTCGAGGTGTCCATCGGCGGCCGCCGGGGGATGATCACCTCGAACGCCGCGGGGAGAGTCCGGATCGACTTCAACAACCCGCTCGCGGGCAAGACGGTCAAGTACGTCTTCAAGGTCACGAAGAAGGCCTCGACGCCGGAGGACCGCATCCGCGCGGTCCTCGACATGGACTACGGCCTCGCGGAGCAGTTCAAGGTCGACCTCAAGGAGGACGTCCTCGAGGTGAAGGTGCCGGATCTCTGCAAGACGGACGAGAAATGGTTCGTGTCCAAGTTCCGCGTCGTCGCGGACCTGCGGGAGCTCACGGACCTCCACGTCATGCGCTTCGTCGAGGAGTACGAGAAGAAGGCCGAGGCCCCGAAGGAAGAGAAGCCCGCGGAGGCGAAAGCCGAGGAGACGAAGGCGGAAGAGGCGAAGCCGGCGCCCAAGCCCGCACCGAAGAAGGCCCGGCAGCCGAAGAAGCCTCCCGAGGCCAAACACTCCGAGGAGGAACTGCCCCGCGAGGAGAAGGCGCCCGAGGAACTCTAGGCGACCTCGGCGTGCGGGGACGGGTCGGCGCATTCCCGCACAGTCCTGTGCATCACTGTCCTCGGAGTACGAGGACTTAACCCTTCTGTCGGAGACGTTGATACGTGAGTTTCAAGCACCGTTCGAAGGGCGTCCAAGAAAGGTATTGACCTCCGGCGTCGCGGGGGGGCCGGGAGGTGAACCCACAATGGAAGCGACCCAAACCGGGTCACATGCCGAGGGGCTCACGCAGTCGTGGCGCGAGTTCGCCCGCATGCCGACCTACCTGGTCCCCGTGGTCCTGGCAGGCCTGCTCGCGGTCATCGTCGGCGTGCTGACCTATGCCTTCGACGCTGCGAAGGCCGGTGCTCTCGTGGCGGTCTCTCCGGGGGCGGCGTTCCTCGTCGTCTTCGGGATCGTCGGCTTGATCGGCTACGCGGTGTCGAAGCAGAACGTCCAGAACGGCGCGATCGTCGCAATGATCGCGGCTCTGGCGCTGGTCGTCCTCGTGAGCGGCGCAGCCGGGCTCCTGCTCGGCCTGCTCATGCTCGCGGGAGCCGTGTGGAGCCTCGGTGCCAGCCGCTAAGCATGCGGCGGCACTGCACGCTCCCTTCCCTTATTTTTCGCCCCCCGGCTCCGACACAGGGCGCTGAAACGCCCCGCGGGCACGGGTTGTCCCTCGGCTCTTCCGGATGCGGAGGGGAAGGCTTATCGAGGCTCGACCCTTCCGTCCTCCCGAGCGCGGGTGGCCTAGATTGGATAGGGCAGTATCCTCTCTAGCCTCTCCATAGAATGGACTGAAGCCATGGCCCCAACACCGCCCCTAATCCGCAGAGGTGGACATTTTCTTCATAAACGAACTAGGGAATCCGGAACCATATCCGACAAAGCCCCTCCTCGCACGCCTGGTTAAGCTTCCCGGTCACGCAGCGCTCGACCCTTTTTGGGGGGACCGCGACGCCGACCAGTGGCCGGCAAACCTCACCGGAAGGCCGGGACCCGTTTGACGGTTGCACCGATAGCGTTATCGCTTCGCTAGAAGGATGGGCCAGCCGATCGGGGCGAAACCTTGGCACAGCGGGTCCTTGTTCTCGTGATGACCATCCTAGTTCTCCTAGTGGCGGGCGACGCTGTAATCGGTTCCACCTTCACGGCGAAGACCGCGGGCTCGACCTCTGGCAGCCCCTCGACTCCACCCCTTGCTGCACCGTTGGGCACCGGATTTACCGCAAATGTTGGCCAACTATCGAACGGAGAAGTCCGATTCTACTCGGTCGGGGGCACGGTCCGCGTCGGTTTCGGACGGAGCGAAGTTCTGCTTGCCGTCCCCGACTCCGCGGATTCACAGAGCGGCGTACTGGTCCGGGAGACCTTCCCCGGTGCGAGTCAGGTCGATCCCGTCGGAGTGGGACGGCTTGGGTATGCGACGAGCATCTTCGGCGGGATGCCCGCAGAATCCCACACGGATGTCGCCAGTTACGAGGAGGTCGTGTATCCCGGTCTTTATCCTGGAATCGACCTCGTCTACACCGCAAGCGAGTCCGGTACGAAGTACACGTTCTCAGTGGTCCCGGGCGCCGATGTGGGAGCACTAGCAATCCATTTCGAAGGAGTCGTCGACCTGAACATCGATCCACTGGGAAATCTCGCAATCCAGACTTCCGCCGGCCGCCTGTTGGACAGCGCCCCAATCGCCGACCAGCTCGGGGAACCGGTAAGCTGCGGCTTCGTGCTTCATGACGCGCAAACCGTCGGCTTCCAATGCGGGCGACTCGACCCGTCCAAGCCGCTTCGCATTGACCCGATTATCTATGCCACCTTCCTTGGCGGCGTGGACAACGCAACGGCGGTGGCCGTTGACTCCTCGGGCAACTCGTACGTGACCGGCTCGACGGGTTCGATCGACTTCCCGACCACGCCGGGAGCGTACAACACCACGTTCGCTGCTGCAGGCACCCCGTACATTCTGTGCTGCCACTCCGCCTTCGTCTCGAAGCTATCGCCGGACGGGAGCAAGCTAGTTTACTCGACGTTCCTAGGGGGCAGCTTGTATAGCATCGGCGTGGCAATCGCGGTGGACTCCTTGGGGGACGTATTTGTCGCGGGTAACACGGTATCGCCCGACTTCCCGGCAACGTGGGGCCGGGTGCCTGCAGCCAACAATCCTCCAATCTACTGTTCCTTCGTCGTCGCCCTAAATCCCAGTGGTGACGGCATCCTCTATTCCGCGATCGTGGCGAACTCGACCGCATCGTCGCTCGTCTTGGACGGCAGCGGACACGCGTACGTGTCTGGATCGACAGCCACCGCCGGGTTTGTTACCACCTCGGGAGCGTACACCACGACTCCAGCGCCACCAGATGTCTTCATCTACGAACTCAACGCTGCGGGTAACGGGTTCGTGTACTCTGCTGCTTTTGGGGGGAGCGGCATTGACGTTGGCACGGGGCTCGCCATCGACGCTACAGGCAGCGCCTATGTGACCGGCTACACCAATTCCGGCAATTACCCGACGACCGCCGGTTCGTATCATCCGATTCCGGGCGGTACACCT
>JAJYKG010000052.1 GCA_021788795.1 Thermoplasmata archaeon
TCGGCGAACCGGAAACGGTCCGGGGGGATCTGGAGGACGTCCCGGTAGAAGCGCTGCACCTGGACCATGTGGTAGACGTACCAGGACGGGAGGCCGCGGGCCACGAGGTCCTTCGCGGCGATCTCCTGCGCAGTGGGCTCGTTCTTCTCCGCAGCCCAGCACAGGCGGACGGGCGCGTCCGCGACCTCCGCGAACGGCCGCTGGCCGGCGAACGTCTCGGGGTCGAAGAAGATCTGCAGTTCCGCCTGGAGGAACTCCCGCATCCGGTAGGTCCCCTGCCGCGGGCTGATCTCGTTGCGGTAGGCGCGGCCGACGATGGCGAGGCCCAGGGGCAGCCGGCGCCGCAGCGACTCGAACTCCCGCTTGAAGTTCAGGAAGGCGCCCTGGGCGGTCTCCGGGCGGAGGAAGGCGGCGTCCTTGCCCGTGGGGCCCACGGCGAGGGGGAACATCATGTTGAAGGGCTGCGCGGGGCCGAGCTCCCCCTTGCACTTGGGGCAGCGCACGCTGGCGGCCTTGATCCGCGCGTCGATCTCCGCGGCGGAGAGACCCTCGTGCTCTTCGTGGGTGACCGCCTCCAGGAGGTGGTCCGCGCGGTAGGACTCATGGCAGCGCGTGCACGTGACGAGGAGGTCCGTGAAGTTCTCCACGTGCCCGGAGGCCTTGAGCGGGGCGTAGGGGAGGATCGTCGTCGTGTCGATGAGATGGTAGTTGTCGTCCAGGCCGAGGAAGTGCCCGAGCCAGGCGTCCTCCCAGTGCCGCCGGAGGAGGGCACCGTTGTGGCCGTAGTCGTAGAAGCCGGCGAAGCCGCCGTAGGGGTCGACCGCGGGCCACAGGAATCCGCGGCGCACGGAGACCGACATCAGCTCCTCGTAGGAGGCCATCCCCGCGGAGAAGGAGAGAGCCTTTCATAAAGGATGGGGTCACGCACGGACGCCGGCGGGCTACCGGGCGCGTGGCTCCCGCGGCGCGCGTCTCCGGCGAGATGGCGCGGGCGCCGAGGGGGGCTCCCAGACCCGGCCGCCGCTCACCACGAGGCGGAGGTCGCTCGCCGTTGCGCGGAGGAGCGAGGCGAAGCCACTCGGCCCGGCGGGGAGGTCGAAGACGGCGAGGTCGGCTCTCTCGCCCACCCGGAGGGCGCAAGCCGCATCGGGGTCCTTCAAGCGCCGCCCCCGGAGGGCCATCTGGACGATCTCCCTCGCGCGCACCTCGCCGTTCATCCGCGCGACGCGGTACGCGAACTCCATCTCGCGGAGCACGGAGGGCACGTTGATCATCGCGTTGTCGGTGCCGAGGCGGAGCTCGAGTCCCGCGCGGAGCATCCGCGGGAGGTCCGGCGTGAGCCCGAAGAACGCGTTGGACCGCGGGCAGACGACGACCGGCACGCCGGCATCGGCGGTCCGCTCCAAGTCCGCGTCCGTGGCCTGGACCATGTGGACGAGGAACGCCGGCGAAAGGTCGAGGACCTTGTCGATGTCCTCGCGAATCCGCTCGGAGCAGTGGATGGCGAAGACCTTCCGGGCGCGGCGCACGTCCGCGGCGAGCTTCTCCAGGTCCCCGCCAGGCCAGTCGACGTACGAGCTGACCGCGATGCCGTCCGAGGCCCGCAGGAGGGCAGCGACCTCCCGCGCGTCGTACGCGAGGCCGGAGGGCCGCCCGAGGACGACGCCATCCAGGGGCAGCCCGGTCTGGGCCGCGTACAGGAGCCGGAGCCCCTTGAGCCCTCCCTCGCGGAAGTCCGAGAAGCCCGCGGTCCCCGTCCGCAGCATCGTGGCCATGGCGCGCCGCATCGCGGCGATGACCGCCTCGTCCTTGGCCTTCGCGAGGACGCGATGCTTGAGCCCATGGGGCGGCGCCACGAGCTCCTCGAGGGTGCCGCGGAGCTCCTGCGTCACCACGGCGTCGCCCAGGTGCGTGTGGGCGTTCCACAAGCCCGGGATGACGAGCCCGCGCGCCAGGGCATCGCGGGCGCGTCCCTCCCGGGCCTCCACGATGACGCCGTCTTCCCAGCCGACGGTCCCGGGTCGGAACCCGCGGCCATCGTAGTACCAGCCTGAGACGCGAGGCACGCGAGGCCGATGGGAGGAGCGGGTTTAAACGTTGGCGGGCGGGGCCCCCCGCTCTCGGAATCTTTATGACGCAGGAACCTTTCAGCGCGACCTGCGCCGCCATAGCTCAGCCCGGCAGAGCGGCAGTTTCGTATGGGTGCTCAAGAGCATCCCGAAAGAACTGCAGGTCGGGGGATCGAAGCCCTCTGGCGGCTTCCCTTCTCGGTTCCGCCGCCGTCCCGTCACGGCGCGGTGTCCGTCCCCGCGGCCGCCCGAGCGGACCTCGCGGCATCGATCTTGGAGAACCCGACGTGGAGCCCGAGGGCGAGCGCGAACGAGGGTAGCGTCGCGCCGATGGGCGGGACCCACGGGAACCATCCGTACTGGAGTTCGAGGTAGATTAGGAGGTAGAGGGCGACGCCGGGGAGCCAGCTCGCGAACGCGGTCCATCGCCACCGGGGGGCGGCGTCGAAGAACTCCTCGGTCCGGTAGCCGCCCCGCCGCACGAGGAACGCATCCGCGATCACGGTGCCGAGGAGGGGGACGAAGAGGGCCCCGAGGAGGTAGAGGAAGGCCTCGTAGCTGCCTCCGATCCCCTGCCCGAGCCCGAGCAGGACCAGCGCGCCCCCGGCCGCGACGGACGTGAAGGCCACGACGGGCCAGACCTGCCTCCACCGCGGGACCAGGTTCTGCGTGGACACCGCGGCCGAGTACACGTCGGCGAAGGCGTTGTCCGTCTCGTCCACCAGGATGATCAGGAGGGGGAGCACGCTCAGGCCCAGCAACCCGATGACCGCGAGGAAGTCGGTCTGGGGCGGGTTGAGGAGGAGACCGAGGAACATCAGGGCCGCCCCGAGGACGTAGAAGAGGGTGTTCGCGATGGTGTTCCCGAGGACCGTCCCGAGCCACGAGTCCCGCGCCGCGCGCGCGAAGCGGTTGTAGTCCGAGATCACGGGCCACCAGGACACGGGCATGGCCACGACGAGGTCCAGGCCGAGGAGGAACGAGGGGGTGCCCGTGAACTGCGGGGCGACGGACGGCAGGCGGGACCCGGCATCCAGCCCGTGGAGGAGGAGCGCGACCGCGATGGCCGCCGTCGAGGCCCACACGAGCCAGATCCCGAAGCGCTCCAGCCAGTCGCGGACCACCGCGAGGGGGCCGCCGAGGGCCAGGGCCGCGACGACGAGGGCCCAGAAGGGCACCGAGATCTCCGCGGTCCAGGGTCCCAGCGCGTTGTTCGAGAGCACCGCGACCGCGGTCCCCATGACGAGAAGCTCGAACACGGTCCACAGCACGAGCTGGACGACGTTCAGGAACGAGGGGACGTAGGAGCCGCGGCGGCCGAGGATCGGACGCAGGCTCACCATGGTGGGGACGCCCGCGCGGCTCCCGTGGTGCGCCGCGGCCGCGAGCATGACGCTCCCGGTGACCGACCCGACGAGGGAGACGACGAAGGCCTCCCACAGGGTGAGGCCGAACTGGCTCACGAGCAGCGTGCCCGCGGCGAGGACGAGCAGGCCGACGCCCAAGCTCGACCAGAGGATGAAGAGGTCGTAGGACCGGAGGATCCGGAGGTCCGCAGGCACGGGCTCCGTGCCCCACTCCGGCGGCCGGCGGATCTTCCAGAACGCCATCCAACGGGACGAAAGGTTCATCCGTATATAACCGTGTTCTAAAACACGGTGTTCACAACCGGGTTGAGGCCATGATTCCCGCGGACGAGGTCGTGGCGACGCGGATCCTCCCGACCGTCCGCGCGATGGTCGCGAAGTCCCTACAGGACCGCGGGCTCACCGAGCGGGGGATCGCGGAGCGCCTGGGGCTCACCCAGAGCGCGGTGAGCAAATACCTCCGCGGCCGGGTGCGTCTCGAGCCGCTCGTCCAGGAATCGCCCACGTTCCGCGCCCTCGTGGACGGCCTCGCCGCGGCCCTCGCGGAGGACCGCGTCTCGAACGTGGAGGTTCTGGGCCGCATCCTCGAGGCCGTGCGGAAGGAGGAGGACCGCGGCGTGGTCTGCCGCCTCCACGAGCGGGAGATGCCCTCCCTGGCGGGGATCGGCTGCGACCTTTGCGTGCGCGCGGGGACCAGCGACCTCCGCCAGGAGCAGGAGGTGCTCGCGGACCTCCGGGCGGCCCTGCGGGACCTGCAGTCCCTGGAGGGCTTCGACGCCCTCATCCCCTCCGTGGGCAGCAACCTGGCGCGGGCGAAGCGGGACGCGCGCACGCCCGACGATGTCGCCGCGGTCCCGGGCCGCATCTTCGTGATGCGGGGCGCCCTGCGCGTGCCCGCGGCCCCGGAGTTCGGCGCCTCGAAGCATGTGGCCGAGGTGGTCCTCGCGGCCCAGCGCGGCCGCGGGTCCGTCGCGGCGGCGCTCAACATCCGCTGGAATCGGGCCCTGGGGGCCGCGGCCAGGAAGCTGGATTGGGACCTCCTCGAGTTCGACGCATCCCTCGAGGGCGATGCCGAGCGCATCGCTCAGGTGCTCACGCGCCACCGCCGGGCGCCCGAGATGCTGTACCAGGCCGGCGCGTTCGGCACCGAGCCCATCGCGTACCTGCTCGCCCCGACGGCCATGGAGGCTGTCGGCCGTGCACGGGCGCTCCTGGGAGCCCTGAAGGGACGCGGCCCCTGACGCGGAGTCCGCCGAAGCTCACGCCTTCTTCTCGGTGAACTTCTTGCGGGAGCGCTCCAGCGCCATGACGAGGGGCAGCTCCTTGCCCGCGAGGAAGTTGATGAGCGCGCCGCCGCCCGTGCTCACGTGGTCCATCGCGTCCTCGAGCCCGTACTGCTCCACCGCCGCGACCGTGTGGCCGCCGCCGACCACGGAGAACGCGTCGGACTCCGCGATTGCCTGGAGGAGCTCCCGCGTGCCCACGCTGAACTCGTCCTTCTCGAAGACGCCCGCGGGGCCGTTGAAGAAGACGGTCTTCGCGGCCCGGATCTCGTCGATGTACCGCGCAATCGTGTCGAGGCCGATGTCACAGATCTGGAGTTCCGAGGGCAGGGACTTCACATGGACGGCCTTTCGCTTCCCGCCGTCGTTGAGCACGACGTCCGTGGGCAGGAGGATCCGCTCGCGGAACTTGGCGAGGAGTTCCTTGCACTGGCCCACGTAGGCCCCGTACTCCTCGACCTCCTTCTTCATGAAGTCCGCGGTCGGCGCGCCGACGTCGATGCCGTCCGCCTGGAGGAACATGTTCGCGACGCCGCCCGTGGTGAGGACCTTGTCCACGATGTCCTTCTCGAGCATGTGCTTCGTGACCGCGATGGAGTCGTCCGCCTTGACGCCGCCGAAGATCGCGAGCTTGGGGCGGTCCTGGCTCTGGACCGCGCGGTTGAGCATCGTGAGCTCCTTCTCCATCACGCGCCCCGCGAGCGTCGGGAGCACGTCCACGAAGCCGACGAGGCTCGGCTGGGCGCGGTGCGCTGCGGCGAAGGCGTCGAGGACGAAGTACTGCGCGAGGGGCGCGAGCTTCCGGACGAGGTGCGTCTTCGCCATCTTCTCGATCTTCTGGTCCGCGAGGGCGTCCTCCTCGGCGAAGAAGCGGACGTTCTCGAGGACGAGGACCTCGCCGGGCTCGAGGGAACGGATCGCGTCCAGCGCCTGCCGGTTGTAGAGGCCGTCCACGAACTTGACCGGACGGCCGAGGAGGGCCGAGAGGCGCTCCGCGTGGGGCTCGAGGGACGTGAAGTCGTCCTTGCCGGGACGGGACTGGTGAGCGAGCACGACGACCTTGGACTCCCTCAGGTCGCGGATCGTGGACAGATGCTCCCGCAGGCGTGCGTCGTTGAGCAGCGTCTTCGTGGCGGGATCGATCGGGGAGTTGATGTCGACCCGGAGGAGCACCGTGCGACCCGAGAGGTCAAAATCATCCATCGTGAAGAATGCCCGGGCCATGGCAATCGCGGCAAAATCCGGCGGGATAATAGAGTTTTCCTTAGAACGCTACAGACCCGTGTCGAATCGGTCCGCGACCCGCCCCTCGGCCGGGCCCCGCGGAGCCTCCCCGTGCGGCCTTGCGGCGGCGGGAGGAAGGGGAGAGTGCAAGGCTGTTCTCAAAGAAGGAAACTAGACTGCAAGTCTTTTTAGAGTAGGCCCGGATGGCACGGACAATTGGAGGAGTCCCACGCCTCAGGACCTCCTTCTTCCAGAGGGAAAGCTCATCCGCACGACGCGAGGGGGAGCGAGCGCCCTCAAGCAGCTCCTCCTGGATCTCAAGAAGTACTCCTTCTCGGGCTACGTGCGCACCGTCCGCGTGAAGGACGGCGTCCGGTCCGAGGGGATCATCCTCCTGCGCGCAGGGAACCCGGAGGCGAGCCTGCACCAGGTCCGCGAGGCGCAGGAGCGCGGGCGGACCGCGCTGAAGAAGGTGTGGCAGGACTCCTACGATGACGAGGCGACGATCGAGCTCCACGCGCGGGTGGACATGGACAGCCTCGTCAAGGAGTACGCGGACGCAATCCTCGAGAGGCCCGCCAAGGTCTTGAAGCGGGCGAAGGTCCCGCAGGCGATCGACCGGAAGGAGATCGAGTCGCGGATCGCGACCTGGAAGGAGAAAGGGTTCGACGTGAGCTCCGTCGAGAGCCAGCTCGACGGGGATCCGAACGTCGCGACCGCCGCGTACCTCGCGCTCCTGGAGGCCGTCCGCAAGGCCGAGGCCGTGCAGGACACGCTCGACGGCCTGGACACGACGGGCTTCGAGAGCCGCGCCCTCGCGCTCCGGACGAAGATCAAAGACCCCGTCCACCACCCGGACATCGACGCGGAGGTTGAGAGCCTCCGCGACGCCATCGACAGCCATGCCCGGATGGAGGCGCGCCGCGAGCTCGAAGTGGCCCGGGAGCGCGACTCCCAGGAGCGGAACAAGAAGGTCCTGGAGCTCGTGCTGCGGCATAAGGACACCTCCCGCCCCGAGGCCCCAGCCCCTTCGCGGGAGGAGGTCGCGCGGGC
This sequence comes from Thermoplasmata archaeon, assembly GCA_021788795.1. Taxonomy (GTDB): domain Archaea; phylum Thermoplasmatota; class Thermoplasmata; order RBG-16-68-12; family RBG-16-68-12; genus RBG-16-68-12. Next base: position 6,997 of record JAJYKG010000052.1, read on the forward strand.
TCTCGAGGGCCCCGTCCCCACGCGCGACGAGGCCACGAACCTCATCGACGAGTACACGTTCGACTCCTTCGTCGTGGGCGAGAGCAACCGCTTCGCCCACGGGGCCGCGCTCGCCGTGGCGAGGCAGCCCGGGAAATCCTACAACCCGTTGGTCCTCACCTCCGGCCCCGCCCTGGGCAAGACGCACCTCCTCCACGCGGTCGGCCACCAAATCCGCGCCCAGCGGAGGGACGCGAAGGTCCTGTACCTCTCGTGCGCCGGCCTGGCGTCCGCGGGCCTGCGCGACCGGACGCGCGGGACGGACTGCCTCCTGCTCGACGACCTCCAGTCGCTCAGCGGGAAGGGAACCCTCCAGGAGGAGATCCTCCGTGTGCTCGACGCGCTCCTCTCCGAGGGCAAGCAGGTCGTCCTCGCGTCGGACCGGCCGCCCAAGGCCATCGCCGAGCTCGACGACCGGCTCGTCTCGCGCCTGGAGTCCGGCCTCGTGGCCAACCTCCAGCCCCCGGATCTCGAGACGCGGGTCCAGATCCTCCGTCGGCGCGCGCAAGAACGGAGGCTCTCCGTGGACCCTGAGGTGCTGGCCTACATCGCCCACCTGGTCGAGGACAATGTCCGCGAGCTCGGCGGCGCGTTCAACCGCGTCGTCGCCTTCTCCACGCTCATGGGCCGCTCGATCACGCCGGACCTCGCGAAGGAGGTCCTGCGCGAACCGACCCCCGAGCCGCCCCGCGTGCCCCGGGAGCCGGCCGTGTCGCCCGCGACCGCGGAACTCCAGGGCGGCCACAGCTACCTTGTCGAGGAGGACCGGCCGGAGCACGCGTACTCCCTCCTGGCGAAGGCCGTCGGGGGCGGCGACGCGGGCCTCCTGATCACCCGGACGAACCCGAAGCGCGTGCGGGAACAGGCCCCCCTCCCGTCCGTCAAGGTCCTCTGGCTCACGGACCGCGAGGGCAGCCGCGAGGAGACCATCGCCCCCGCGCTCGAGCGGATCGTCTACGAGATCGAGCAGTACATGTCCAAGCACCCGCGGGGCGCGGTCATGCTCGACGGCGTCGAGTACCTCGTCTCGAACAACTCCTTCGACGCCGTCCTGAAGTTCGTGCGCCGGCTCGTGGACACGGTCTCCGAGGGGCACGTCACCTTCCTGATCTCGCTCGGCCCCGCCACGGTGAAGGAACAAGAGCTGAAGATGCTCGAGCGCGAGATGGACGTCATCCGGGCGCCCTAGGACGGCCGCTCAGGCCCTCGACGTCCGCGAGACTTCCTTCTGGAACTCCTTCAGGAAGCGGATCGCCTCGCTCCACTCCTGGTTCTTCACGTGGCCGCTGGCCTCCTTGAGGATGCCGACGGGCTTCGAGAGGTCGCCGCCCCCCATCTTCAGGTCCAGGAGGCGGTCGCGGGCCTCGCGCATCTCCGACTGGACGAACTCCGGGACCGACTCGAGCAGGCGATCCTGGGCCTGCTTCGCGAGGCGGAGGCTCCCGGGCAGGTCGTGCCGTTGCGCGGCCTCGCGGCTCTGGCCGATCAGGCGCTGCACGTCCCTCGGGTCCATGCCGAGGCTCCGGACCTCGCCGATGAGGTGCTCCGTGGCCTCGAGGATCTTGCGTCCCTCCGTGTAATCCTTGGCCTGGGACTGGAAGGCGTACTTGGCCTTCTGGAGGGCGGCCCAGGCGCCCTCGTAGTCCCGCTCGGAGAGGCGGTCGAGGGCCGCCTCGAGGTGCGGACGGGACAGCGCGGCGGCGTCTCCCGCGCCCGCCGACTCGACTTCCTGGGCGAGGGATTCGAGCCGGCCGCCGATGAAGGTCACGAACGCGACGTCGAGGGAGCGGCGCGCGTCCGAGATGAGCCTCACCGCTTTCTCCATCTCCTTGCGCTTGCCCGCCTCGACGGCGCTGTTGATCAGGCGCTTGCCCTCGTCGATCCCCACGCCGATGTTCTTCGCGGAGACGAGGAGGGGCTTCACCTCGTTCACGAGCTTGGGGAGCTCGCGGGCCATGAGCTTGCGGTCGCCGAAGGGGATCTCGTGCGTCTCCGTCCGTACTTCGTCCTTGAGGGCGTCCACCTTGGGGCCGATGCGGAGCCCCGAGGGCCCCGCCGCCTTGGGCGGGGTCGGCACGGACGCGGTGGGGCTGGCCGCGACCGCCGGGGACGGCGTCACGGGCGCCTGCGCGGGCCGTGTGGCCTCCGCGGGGGCGGGGGGAGCGGAGGGTTCCGTCACGGCCTCCCCCTCGGAGGCGAACCGGACGCCGCAGCTCGGGCAGCGGTGGGCATCCGCGGGCACCCCGGCCTTGCAGACAGGGCACTCGTACTCGGTTGCCTCTCCCTCCGAGAACTCGGCGCCGCACCCCGGGCACACCTTGTCGTCAGGGCCCACGGGCGTGTCGCACACGGGACAGAGGAACTGATGCTCGTGAGGCTCCTCGGCGGGAGCCGGCTCCGGGGGCGCGGGGGCGGCCGCGGGCTTGGACTCGACCACGAGGTCCTTCGTGCTCGTGTGGCTGCTCGCCACGCTCTTGAGCGTCTCGAAGATCTCGGGCTGTTCGGACTTGCCTTCCATGATCGAGGCGAGGATGTCGTCGATGCTCTTGCCCTCGCCCACGTGCACGTCGGCCGCGTCCGCCTCGGTCCCGCCGCCCACGTCGAAGAGGCTCAGGTCCGTGAGGCACGACGGGCAGTTCCGTGCGTCGGCGTCGATGACGGCGTCACACACGGGGCAGACCTTGGTCTCGTTGCGAGGCGTACGACTCGACCTCAACACTTTGGCCCGCTTCGCACCCGTCGCGGCCGATAAAGACTTTCTGGTCTCGGTACAGAGAATGATAAGTGCTCAATTCAGATAACGAGCGCGATACCGTTAAGTGAACCTTGTCCCCCTGAGTCGCGCGTCACGAGGAGCACGCATGGGCTTCCGTTCGTCCATCGATGGACTGGAGAAAGTCATCCGCACGGAGATCACCGCGCCCAAGGTGATCCTCGTCACCGGGCCGCCTGGCGCGATGAAGACCTCGTTCTGCTACGCGCTCATGTCCAAGTACCTCAAGGACACGGGCGAGTTCGGCCTGTACACGACCCTCGAGGAGACTGTACAGTCGCACCTGCGGAACATGGAGTCCCTCGGAATCGACATCTCCCTGAACATGCAGATCAGCGACTTCACGGACCTGCGGGAGATCGACGCCGTCGTGGGTCCGAAGGACCAGACGGATTACATCGCGTTCATCGAGAAGATGATCACCCACTTCAAGAAGCTCCACGGCCCGAAGTTCCGCGTGTTCGCCCTCGACTCCCTCGGGGCGCTGTACTCCCTGATGGAGAACGACGGGGACATGCGGAAGCGGATGTTCTACTTCTTCAAGATGCTCCGTGACAACAACCTGATCTCGCTCATCGTGATGGAGAGGAGCCTCGGCGGCGAGAGCCACCTCCTCGGGAACGAGGGGTTCCTCGTCGACGGAATCGTCATGCTCGGCCTCGACCGGTCCCACGGGAAGCTCGTGCGGTACCTGCAGGTCGAGAAGATGCGCGCCGTGGAACACTCCATGGAGAAGCATGCGATCGAGCCGCGGAAGGGCGGGCTCACCGTCCTCGGGCCGATCTTCGAGACGGGAGGCAACGGCACATGAGCCCATTCAGATTCCTGGCACCTGGGAGGCGCCAGCACGTGGAGCAACCCTGCGGGAGGGAACCGTAGATGGCCGATGGATCGATGTTGGACGCGCTAGACGCACTGAAGAAGATCGAGGAGAACTTCAAGTCGCGCGACTCCGAGATGAAGGATCGCGAGACGGCTCTGCAGGAAAGGGAGAACAAGCTCGGCGAGGAGCGACAGGGCCTCGAGAACGAGAAAACCCAGCTCGCCGAGGAGCGGGATGCGCTCTCCGGCCGCGAGAAGGGGCTC
>JAJYKG010000053.1 GCA_021788795.1 Thermoplasmata archaeon
GATCACCGGATCGTGGACGAAGACCGCGTCCGCACGGCCGGGCTGCGCCAGGTCGTGGTAGAGGACCTCGACGCCGGCGTCGCGCAGCAGGCCGACGAAGGCGTCGTGCTCCGCCTGCGCGAGGCCGAGGTCGGGCCGGCCCGTGTAGTGCCACGCCTGCGGGTCCTCGACGGCGAACGCCGCGTCGGGCCGTCTCACGAGGACGCGGCGCAGCGGATCGACCATGCTCTGGCAGCCGTAGGACGCTCCCATGGTCCCGGACCCCTGTCCGCCGGGCCGAGATTCCCTTCCAGGTATTAATGCCGCGCACCGGGAGGAATGGTCAAGTAAGGCGGCCCCCTTCGGTGGTCCCGATGAAGTCCGCGCTCTCCTCGTTCGATCTGAGGGCCCTCGTCGCGGAGTGGCAGGGCCTGGTCGGCGGGTACCTCGACAAGGCCTACCAGAAGGAGGACGAGGTCATCCTCCGCCTCAACGTTCCCGGGCGGGAGAGGGCCGAGCTCTACTCGAAGTCGGGGAAGTGGCTCTGCCTGCACGAGGTCGAGGAGAAGCCGGGGTCGCCGCCCGCGTTCGCGCAGACCCTCCGGCGGCTCCTGGGCAACGCCCGCATCACCGCGGTGGAGCAGCGCGGCTTCGACCGCATCGCGGTCGTCTCGGTGGACCGCGGAGGCGAGGCCCTGCGGATCGTCTTCGAGCTCTTCGGCAAGGGCAACCTGGTCGTCGTCCGGGGGGACGCCACGGCCGCCTGCCTCTACCCGGCGTCCTACAAGGACCGCGTCGTGCGCCCGAACGAGCCGTACGCGTTCCCGCCCGCGGGCGTCGACCCGCTCGAGCTGGACCGCGAGGGCTTCGCGAGGGCCATCCGCGAGGCGAAGGGGCAGGTCGTGCGCATGCTCGCGAGCGTCCTCAACCTGGGGGGCCAGTACGCGGAGGAGCTCTGCCTGCGCGCGGGCGTGAACAAGGACACGAAGGTCAAGGAGCTCACGGACGCCCAGATCGACGCCCTGTACACCGCGCTGAACAACGTGGTCGTCGCGGTGGAGCAGGAGCGGCGCCCCGCGGTCGTCTCGAAGGATGGCCGCGCGATCGACGCGACGCCGATCGACCTCCTGCAGCACGCGGGGGCGGACCGCGAGGAGTTCCCGACCTTCAACGAGGCCCTCTCCCGCTACCTCAACGTCGCGGAGCCGGAGGCTGCCGCGGCGGACGAGGCCACCGCGAAGTACGAACGCCGCATCGCGCAGCAAGAGGAGACGCTGAAGGCGCTGCGGGACGAGATCGTGCGCTACGAGGCGCAGGCCCTGTTCCTCTACGGCCACTACGCAATCTTCGACGAACTCCTGAAGTCCCTCCGCGAGGGCCGCGAGCCTCCGGAGAACACGCAGGTCAAGGCGGTCGACCGCAAGGCGCACACGGTGACGATCGCCATCGCCGACTTCGACGCGATCGTCCTCGACACGGACAAGGACGTCACCGCGAACGCGCAGGCCCTGTACGAGGAGCGCCGCGAGGCCCAACTCAAGGCCCAGCGCGTCGAGGAGGCCATCGAGACCACCCGGAAGGAGCTGGAGGCCGCGCGGAAGAAGGCCGTGAAGGTCGCGAAGCGGCCGAAGGTCAAGGGCACGCGGGCGATGTGGTTCGACGCGTACCGCTGGACCCTGTCCTCGGAAGGCTTCCTCATCCTCGGCGGGCGCGATGCGCGGACGAACGACCAGCTCGTGAAGAAGCACCTCAAAGAGGGCGACCGGTACGCCCACGCGGACCTGCACGGCGCCCCGTCCACCGTGGTCAAGGAAGGCTCCAAGGCCGGCGAGGCCACGCTGCGGGAGGCGTGCGAACTCGCCCTCGCCTACAGCAAGGCGTGGTCCGCGGGGATTGCGAGCGGCAGCGCGTACTGGGTGCTGCCCGAGCAGGTCTCCAAGCAGGCCGAGTCCGGCGAGTTCCTGCCGCGGGGCGCCTTCGTCATCCGCGGCAAGCGCAACTACATCCACGACCTGCCCGTGCGCCTGGCCGTCGGCGAGGTGGAGGTCGAGGGCCACCGCAAGGTCATGGGCGGCCCGGTCTCCGCCCTGGCCGCGCGCTCCGCGAAGTACGTCGTCCTCGTGCCGGGCAAGGAGGACCGCGAGCGCGTCGCGAAGCGCCTCGCGGCGGCGTACGAGGTCCCCATCGAGGAGATCGTGCGCGCCCTGCCGCCCGGCGGCGTGGAGATCGCCGAGCGCGTCGGCGTGGCTCTCTGAGCGCCGTTAGTTGCGCCCCAGGCCGCACTTTTGCGAGGAACGCAAGGGAAACCCTAATGCCGCTTTTCGAGCATACCTCCCGCGGCGGGATTTCTCGGGGTGTTCGTGTGCGCACGGATTCTCTCATGGTGACCTTGCCCGAAGACGACCGTCCGACGAAGTGGTACAACATCGTGGCGGACCTGCCCGAGCCGCTGCCGCCTCCCATGGACCCGAAGGAGGGACCGTCCCGCGTGAAGATGCTCCCCGAACTCCTCCTGGGGGAGTGCCTCCGGCAGGAGGCGTCCACCCAGCGGTGGATCGACATCCCGCAGGAGATCCAGGACCTCTACGCCCAGGCCGGGCGCCCGAGGCCCTTGTTCCGCGCGAAGCGCCTCGAGGCGAAGCTCCAGACGCCCGCGCGCCTATACTACAAGGCGGAGTTCTACAGCCCGACGGGCAGCCACAAGGTGAACACGGCCCTCGCGCAGGCGTGGTACGCGAAGGAGGAGGGCTACGAGCGCCTGACCACGGAGACGGGCGCGGGACAGTGGGGGACCGCCCTCGCGTACGCCGCGAGCCTCGCCGGCCTCAAGACGACGATCTACTGGGTGCGCGCGGTCCACGACTGGAAATCCCAGCGGCGTGCCTTCATGAGGATGTACGGCGCGCAGGTGTACGCGTCGCCGAGCCCGAACACGGAGACGGGGCGCGCCCTCCTGAAGGAGAACCCGAACCATCCGGGCTCCCTGGGCATCGCAGTCTCCGAGGGCCTCGAGGACTCCCGGAAGGACGACAAGGCGATCTACTGCCTCGGCTCCGTCCTCAACCACGTCCTCCTGCACCAGACGGTCATCGGCCTGGAGACGAAGAAGCAGTTCGAACGCGTGGGCGAGTACCCGGACGTCCTCATATCGTGCCTCGGCGGCGGCTCGAACTTCGGCGGGTTCACCCTGCCGTTCTTCGCGGACGCGATCCACGGCAAGGAGATCAAGTTCCTGGCGGCGCAGAGCGAGGCCGCGCCGAACCTTCAGGGCGAGTACCGCTACGACTTCGCGGACCACGCGGAGATCACCCCGCTCCTCAAGATGTACACCCTGGGTCACCGTGCGGAGATGCACCCGATCCGCGGGGACGGCCTGCGGTACCACGGCGCCGCGCCCATCCTGTCGTTCCTGCGGCACCTGGGCTACCTCGACACGGTGGCGTACCCCGCGGACGAGCGGCACGTCTTCGAGCGCACACGGACCTTCGTCCAGACGGAGGGATTCCTCCCCGCGCCGGAGAGCGCCTACAGCGTCGCGGCGGCGATGGACGAGGCGATCAAGTGCCGGGAGAGCGGCGAGAAGAAGGTCATCGCCTTCAACATCAGCGGCCACGGGTTCATGGACATGGAAGGCTACTCGGAGGTCCTGGGGCTCTGACCCCGGCCGCGAGGGTGCTTCCATATCACCTTTGTGGGGGCAGCTCCCAGGTCCATGCGCCAAGTTGATAAGGCACGTCCGCGTGGAAACGGACCCAACATACGGTGGGATGTGGAACCCATGGGAGCACGCATCCGTCTCTTCGTCCTCTTCGCGGCCCTGACCGCCGTCTTCATCATCTTCGGCTCCGTCATCGGATACTACTTCTTCGGCGACTGGCTCACGAGCCTCGTCCTGTTCCTGATCCTGGCGGTGGGCATCAATGCCGTCAGCTACTTCATGTCCGACCGGATGGTCCTCTGGTCCTACCGGGCCAAGATGATCACGGAGGCCCAGGCGCCGGAGCTGTTCCGGATCGTCCGCGAGGTCTCCCAGATGGCGAACCTTCCCATGCCCAAGGTGGCCATCGTCCCCACCCAGACGCCCAACGCGTTCGCCACAGGACGCAATCCGAAGCACGCGGTCGTGGCCTGCACCCAGGGCATCCTGAACATGCTCACGCCGGATGAGCTCCGCGGCGTCCTCGCCCACGAGATTTCCCACGTGAAGAACCGCGACATCCTCGTGATGTCCGTCGCGGCGACGATTGCGGGCGCGATCTCATACATGGCGCAGATGGCCATGTGGAGCACGATCTTCGGCGGCGGCCGCAACCGGAACGCCGGCGAGGGCACCATCATCCTCGCGATCGTCGGGATGATCCTCGCCCCCATCGCCGCGATGCTCGTCCAGCTCTCCATCTCCCGCAGCCGGGAGTACAAGGCGGACTACAGCGGCGCGAAGCTCCTCGGGCAGCCCCTGGCCCTGGCGTCGGCGCTCGAGAAGCTCGAGACGACGAACCGGCGCCACCCGATCCAGTTCGGCACGCCCGCCTCGTCGGGCCTGTTCATCGTGAACCCGTTCCGCGCGAGCACCCTGACGAGCCTGTTCAGCACCCACCCGCCCATCCAGAAGCGCATCCAGCGCCTCCAGGACCTGGCGAACGGGAAGGACGACTACTGAAGCGGCTCAGCCGAACTCGTGGCCGATGTGCCGGCCCGCGCGGGAGTCAATCTCCCGGATCCGCTCGCGCACCGCGAGGTTGGGTTCCAGCACCTCCCACTCCTCCAGGTAGTTCCGGTCCTTGCAGACGACCGTCGCGCGGCCGCTCTTCACCGTGCGGATCTGGAGGTTGATGTCCCCGCCGCCCTCCGGGCCCTCGAACAAGGTGTAGAAGCCGAGGAAGTGCCCGACGATCTCTTCGAAGCCCTGCTGGGGATAGTAGAAGCGGAAGCGCACCCGGTCCCCCGGGTAGATGTCCATCTGGTCCATGAGGCGGTCGTCGAGGACCTTGGCCTCCCGCAGGATCTGCCGCTCCTCCGAGACCTCGTCGTGTGGCTCCACCATGGCGGTCAGGGGGCCGACAGCGGACCTCGGACTTAAACCCGATGGCCCCTCAGAGGATGGGGAGGTACTTCTCCAGCTCGTAGTCCGTCACGTGGACGCGGTAGTCGTCCCACTCCTTCCGCTTGATGTAGAGCCAGTGCGGGAAGATGTGGGACCCGAGGGTCTCGCGCATGAGCTCGGACTTCTCGAACTCGTTGAGGGCCTCCTCCAGGTTGCCGGGGAGGGAGTCGATCCCGAGCTTCTTCCGCTCCGCCGCGGTCAGCGCGTAGATGTCCGTCTCGACCGGTTCCGGGGGGTCGAGCTTCTTCTGGATCCCCGCGAGGCCCGCGGCGATCATCACAGCGTACTGGAGGTACGGGTTGCCCGCGGAGTCCGGGTTGCGGACCTCCATCCGCGTGCGCATGCCGCGGCCCTGGGGGATGCGGACCATGGCGGACCGGTTCTTGTTCGCCCAGGAGATGTACACGGGCGCCTCGTAGCCGGGCACGAGGCGCTTGTAGCTGTTCACCCAGGAGGCCACCACGGCGCAGTCCTCCCGCGCGTGGGCGAGGATGCCCGCGAGGTAGTGGAGCATGAGCTCGGACATCTCCCACTTCGCGGTGGGCTCGAAGAACGCGTTCTCCCCGTCCGGCGTGATCAGGCTCTGGTGGACGTGCATCCCCGTGCCGTTGACCCCGAAGATGGGCTTGGGCATGAAGGTCGCGTGGAGGCCGTGCTCGAGGGCGACCGTGCGGATGAGGTGCTTGAGGTAGAGCACGCGGTCCGCGGACGTCATCGCGTCCGCGTAGCGGAGGTCGAGCTCGTGCTGGCCCGGGGCCACCTCGTGGTGGGTCGCCTCGACGTCGAAGCCCATGAGGTTGCCGTAGAACGCGGACTGCTTGCGGACCACCTCGCCCGCGTCCCCGGGCAGCTGCTCGAAGTAGCGGCCGTTGTCGCTCGGGACGTTCGTCGGGCGGCCGTCGGGGCCGATCTTGAACAGGAAGAACTCGTACTCCGGACCGGTGTGGGGGACGTACCCGAGGTCGCGCGCCCGCTTGATCACCCGGTCCAGGATGTACCGCGGGTCGCCCGCGAACCGGTTCCCCTTGGAGTCGTAGACGTTGCAGACGATGCCCGCGGTCTTCAGGTCGCCGCTCGTCCACGGGAAGACCTGGAAGGTCTCCGGGACGGGGTGGGCGCGCATGTCGCTCTCCTCGATGGTCGCGTAGCCGACCACCGAGGAACCGTCGAAGACGACGCCCTCCTCGAACGCCCGCTCGAGCTTCGAGATCGGGATGGTGACCGTCTTCACGAACCCCACGAGGTCCATGAACATGATCTGGACGAACTGGACCTTCTCTCGCTTCGCGGTCTCCAAGACGGTCGTCTTCGGGTCGTCGTCGGCCATCCCCTTCCTCCCTCTCGTTGCTCGCCGCGCCATGGGCCGAGGGTCCATAAAGGTTCTGGGAGGAGACGCCTACGTTCGCGGTCGGCGGTGGACAATCCCGAACAGGGCGTAGACCGTCCCCGCGGCGTACAGGGTGACGAGCACGAGGAGGACGGAGAAGCCCGCGACTGCGAGGACGTCGCCCGCAAAGGGAACGCCGAAGATCGTGGCCGCGTAGGAGAGGACGACCGCCCCCAGGCCGATGTTGGCCAAGGCGAAGTCCACGCGGGTCACGCCGCGGGAGACCTTGAGGCCCATCGACGTGAACGGCGGCAGGACCTCATGGGTCACGCCGAGGATCTCGAAGCCCGCGAACCCGAGGAGGTTGATCCATCCGTGGGCGGGCACCCATTCAAGGCTGAGCTGCGGGGCGATCCCGAAGAGGCTGGCGAACGCCACGCCGAGGATGAGCCACAGGCCCGCGACCGCGTTGAACGCGGACGCGGGGCGGCGGTGCGCGCTCCGGTTCCAGAGGTCGAGCACGACGACGGCGAAGAGGACCACGGCGACGGCCTCGAAGACCGCGAAGATCCCGAAGACGAATTCCAGGGACGGCGAGCCGAGGAAAGGCATGGTGAGGGCGACCAGGGCCGGGCCCGGGAGGGCCATGGCGGTGACCGCCTTCGCGGCCCTGAGGTTCGGGACGGTGTCCGTGAACCGAGGGAAGAGATGGAAGCCGACGCCGAAGACCATCAGGACGATGAAGCCCAGGGTGTACAGGTGGAAGAAGGAGAACCACTGGTCCGCGACGAGGGGCACGAGGGGCGCGTCGGACGGCGAGGCCAGGAGGAACCCCACGGACGCCGCAATCAGGTAGAGCACCGCGGCGCTCGTCATCGGGATGCCGAGCACGTCCATGGAACGGAACTCGGGGTGCTTGCCCTGGGGCCGGACGGGGAGCTTCTTCGAACGAATCGTCATGAGGATCCAGAGCAGGAACAGCAGCGTGCCGAGGAGCCAGAGCGCCAGGCCGACGAGTTCGAGGAGGGGTTGGTCCATAAGGAGGAGGACGACGCCCGCGACGGACACCGCGATCTGGAGGAGCGCGCCGCGCCCGCTCCACATCTCCCTCCCCGAGTACAGCGGGATGAACTGCTGGGCCATGCCCATGATCATGAGGCCGATGAAGCCGAGGGACGGGAGGTAGAGCTCCCAGTCCGTGCCGGAGAGGGAAGCCGTCAGGCCGGCGTCTCCGGCGAGGAGGGCCAGGGCGCGCACGAGGGAGCTCGCGATCCAGAGCGCGAGGAACGCCAGGCTGGCCACGATCGCGAGGCGGATGGACGGGTACCGCGTGGTCCCACCAACGCCGCGACGCTCAAGCTCCTTTCGCGAGTTCGCGCTCGAGATCCTCGAGGATGACGCCCAGGGGGATGCCCCGGGCCGCCGCGGTCCGGCGCAGGGTGAGGCTGCCGCTGCAGCAGGTGCAGAGTCCGTACGACATGAGGGCCAAGCGCAGGCTGGGATGCTTCTGGATGACCTCGTCGACCGTCTCGTCGCCGGTGAGGATCGGCCGTGCGTAGGGGCCGAAGGGGGCTCCGGACACCGCCGGCTTGACTGGGCGGGGAACGGGGGATTCCGTCATGGACCCTCCCACCCCCCGCCCGACGATGAGAATTCCCCCGAACGTGTTCGGAAGGCCGCGGTCATGTGCCCTTCTTCTCCGCGAAGTACGAGGAGAAGACCTTCGTCTGCCCCTTCCGCAAGATCTCCGAGATCGTGGAGATGGACACATGGAAGGTCGCCGCGAGGTCGCGGATGCTCACGCGCTTGGGATAGTCGAAGTAGCCGCGCTCGAAGGCGAGACGGAGGATCTCCTCCTGGCGGCGGGTGAGCGCCTCCTCGTCCTCCACCTCCTTCAAGTGGCCCAGGGTGACCTCGCAGCCCGCCTTTTTCAGTCGCCCGGCGAGGGACGACACCGCATCGCGGTCGTCCGCGATGAGCTCCCAGTCAAGGAGACCGTCCGGGCGGGTGTTCGCCCGCACGAGGAAGCAGGCGGACGTCGCCAGGGCGTGGCAGGCCATGCACCGGGTCGAGACGTTCGCCAGGGCACGGCCTCGCTCCGGCGGGTTCAGGGACGCCCGGGCGACGAAGGCGTTGCCGCGAATCACCTGAAGGACCTCGCCGGGCTCCGCCTCGCCGAGCTCGAGCTCGACCAGGTCCTGGACGCCATGGGAACCGTAGGCCTTCCGGTCGACGATCCGCATCCGCAGCCCGAAGCGCTCGGTCACCTCGGACATCCAGTTCCGCGGGATGCGGACGAGGAGCTCCGCGTCGAGCATCCCTAGTGCGACGGCGCCGTGGCTATTTCAACCTGGCCCGAACGGGTTCATACCGGATGACTCACGCGTCCATGTACCGGTAGAACTCGTAGGGCGACGGCCGCAGCGAGGTCTGGAGGTGCTCGTCGAGCTTGATCTCCTCGTACTTGTCGAGGAAGTCCTGGCTGAACACGGTCTTGAGGAACATGTAGTCCGTCTGGAGGTGTTCCACAGACTCCTTCAGGGAACCGGGGAGCTCGCGCACGCCGAGGGCCCTGCGCTTGGATGCGCTCAGGCGGTAGAGGTCCTCGTCCACCGGGTTGCCAGGGTCGATCTTGCGCTTGATGCCGTCCAAGCCCGCGGACAGGCAGGCCGCGAACGCCAGGTAGGGGTTGCACGACGGGTCCGGCGTGCGGTACTCGAGGCGCTTCGCCGCCTCGATACCCTTGTAGTACATCGGGATGCGGATGTTCGCGCTGCGGTTCCGCCTGGACCAGGCGATGAAGACCGGCGCCTCGTACCCGGGCACGAGCCGGCGGTAGGAGTTCGTCGTGGGGTTCGTGAAGGCGCAGAGCGCGGGGGCGTGCTCCATGAGCCCGCCGATGTAGTAGCGGCACGTCTGGGAGATCTCCGCGTACTCGTCGTCGGGGTCGTACATCATGTTCTTGCCCCGCATCCAGACGCTCTGGTGGACGTGCATCCCGCTCGCGTTGTCGCCGAAGATGGGCTTCGGCATGAACGTGGCCATCATCCCCATCTGGTGGGCAACCATCTTCATCGTGTAGCGGTAGGTGACGCAGGCGTCCGCGGTCGGGACGAGCTCGCTGTACCGCATGTCGATCTCGCACTGGCCCGCGGTGGCGACCTCGTGGTGGTGGGCGTCCAGCGTCATGCCGAAGGTGTCGATGAGGACGCGGCAGGCCTCGTTGCGGAAGTCCTGGAGGCTGTCCACGGGCGGTGCCGGGTAGTAGCCCTCCTTGAAGCGCACCGGGAAGTCCTTCCCGCCGTTGTTGTGCCAGGGCGCCTCCCGGCTCAGGATCTCGTAGCCCGCGCCGGCCCAGGGGTTGCGGGCGGCGTCCGGCGTCGGCGTGAGGCGGATGCCGTCGAAGACGAAGAACTCGATCTCCGGGCCCCAGTACGTGGTGTCGTATCCGGAGTCCTTGGCGTACTGGACGGCCTTCTGGGCGACGTAGCGCGAGTCGCGCGTGAAGCGGTCGTACGTGCCGCCCTCGTAGACGTCCACGATCATCCGGGCCGTGCGGTGCTCGCCCTCGTACCACGGAAGCACGGCGAACGTGGACGGGTCGGGCTTCATGACCATGTCCGACTCGTGGATCTCCTTGAAGCCGCGGATCGAGGAGCCGTCGAGCTTCCCGATCCCGCGCCTGAACTCGTCCGGGCCGATCGAGGTCGAGGGAATCGTGATGTGCTGGAGACCGCCCACGACGTCGACGAACTGGAGGTCGATCCAGCGTATCTTGCCCGACTCGACACGTTTCAGCACCTGCTCCACGCCGTTGGTCTTCCGGGTCGCCATGCGCTTCCTCTCCCGCTTCCCCTGGACTTTTTAGGCGGAGCGAAAAGCTCCGTCCTGTTGGGTTCATCGAACGAACTGATACATATATAAAGTGTCATGGTATTCCAGCGTACGTTTGACCGGAAATTCAGGAAAGGATGAAACAATGTCCCACCCCGCGCCCGCAAAACGCCTGCGAGTCGAGCAGATGAACGCACCCCTTCCGGGAGGCAGTCCGGAGAGGCGGTGCCCATGACGCCCACCGTCGAGATGGACGACCTCGACCGCCGGATCGTCGCCCTCCTGAACGTGGACGCCCGGAAGTCCTACCGGGACATCGCGAAGGAGACGGATGCCAGCATCAGCACGGTCTCGAACCGGATCCGGAAGCTCGAATCGGAGGGCGTGATCACGGGCTATGCGCCCCTCATCGACGAGACCAAGATCGGCTTCGATGTGATCGCGGTCGTCGGCGTCAAGATCCACAAGGGGAAGCTCCTCGAGGTCCAGCGCCGCATCGCGAAAGATGACCGCGTCACCCACGTCTTCGACGTCACGGGCGAGTGGGATTCCATCCTCGTCGTCCGGCTCCGGAGCACCCGCGAGCTCGACGGGTTCATCAAGCGCCTGGGCTCGATGGAGTACGTCGAGAAC
>JAJYKG010000054.1 GCA_021788795.1 Thermoplasmata archaeon
CTCCTTCCGAAAGGGAGCCGGGATGGGTACACAGGCTACTACTGGGAGGACATCGGACGACGAATCCTCGCGAACCTGGAGGATGTCCGCACCCTCCTGGCGACCGACTACGGTCGATAGCTGGAAGACGCCGCCGTCGGGTTGGTGACAACAAGGCCCAGATCTGGTTCAGCTTCGCCTCTCTGGCGCACCAAGTTCTTGCACAGGGACACCCTACCCAAACCCAGCCATGGTCCGGACGCTCCAAGGACGGCCCGATATCTTCCTCTGCGAGGAGTGCGGCCTCGGCTATGCCGACGAAGCCACGGCCCGAGAGTGCGAGGCGTTCTGCAAGACGCACAACGCCTGCTCCATTGAAATCACGCGAGCAGCGGTCTACCGCCCCCGGTAGCCGTGTCCGCGGCGGCCGCCTCAGGCTGTCGGCGGGCCCTCACCACCCTCGGACGCCGGCGCCGTCGGCTTCGCGTGCCGGTGTCTCGCCCCTGCCATCTGCCGTGACCTCCGAGGAGGTTGCCGGGGGCGCACTTCAGGATTGCTACGGTGTTTTCATCCCTAGGAATATGCTCCGGACGGGATTTGAACCCGTGTCAGAAGCTCGAGAGGCTTCTATCCTTGGCCACTAGACTACCGGAGCGCGGAAGCGCGCTAAGGGCACGTGCGACATAAAGGTTTCCGGGGAAGCGGCGGAGCCCTCGGCCGGGGCGAACCTTTTTCATCCTGCGGGCCCCTGGCCTCCGACGTGAGGATCGTCTACTGCCACTCCTGCGGTGCCGTCTCCACGAACACGTTCGGCGAGAACGACGTGTGCACGAGTTGCGGGTCGCACGCGGAGCGGATGGACTACCACCGCCCGTGGCAGTACTGGGCGAGCAGCGCGATCCTCCTCGCCGCTGCCGTCGTCTTTGTTTGGGCGCCCTTGGACGTGACCGCGCGCGCCGTAATCTTCATCGGCGTCCTCATCGTCTCCGTCATGCTGTCGAACTGGGGCATGCAGAATACCCGGCGCCGCGTGCTCGCGGAGGTCGCCCGGCGCAAGGCGGCGGAGGAGAAGGCGTGAGGGCCGCCCTCGCCCAGCTCGCTCCGGCCGTGGGCGACAAGGCGAAGAACCTGAGGAAGCTCGAGAAGGCCGTCGCGGGGAGCCGGGCGGACCTCGTCCTGGCGGGAGAGCTGTTCCTCACGGGCTACATGGCGCGGGACGCCTTCGCGCGGCTTGCGGAGCCCGTGGACGGGGCGGCGGTGAAGGCCGTCCGCAAGATGGCGGAGGAGCACGGCGCCCACATCGTCTTCGGCATGCCGGAGCGGGAGGCGGGGACGCGGCGCCTCTTCAACACGTCCGTGCTCGTGGCGCCGGACGGCCGCGTCGCGGCGTACCGCAAGGTGTACCCCGCGAACTTCGGCCCCTTCGAGGAGGGCTTGTACTTCGGCCGCGGGGACGCCCTCACCCTCGTGGACACGAAGCTCGGCAAGATCGGCCTGCTCATCTGCTACGACACCTTCTTCCCGGAACTCGCCAAGGCGTACGCGCTCCAGGGCGCGGACCTCCTCGCGATCATCTCCGCCTCGCCCGCCACGTCGAAGGCGTTCTTCGACCGCATCCTCCCGGCGCGGGCGATCGAGAACGCGCTCCCCGTGCTTTACGCGAACCTCGTGGGCACGGAGCTGAACGTCGTGTTCCAGGGCGGCACCCAGGCGATCGGCCCGCGGGGCGAGGACCTCGGGAAGGCGAAGGACTTCGTCGAGGACGTCGTCACCGCGGACGTCGATCTGCGCGACGTGAGGACCGCGAGGGCGTTCCGGCCCACGCTGCGGGACACGCGGAAGGACATGTGGGAGGCCGTCGCGCCCCCCGTGCCGGTCCGCGAGGTCGGCCGGTAATGGGTATCCCTACGCACCTTTGATATCCCTCCCGGCCGCTGGTGGCCCCTGGAGGGATTCCGACGAAAGCGCTCGCGTTCGTCCTCGTGCTCGTCGCGCTCCTGCTTCTGCCGATGCCGGCTTCGGCCACGCTCCCCGACCTCGTCACGCAGACGGTCCACTTCGACGTCGCGGGGGGCGACCTCATCGCGGGGGTCGCGGCCTTCCGCGCCTCCTGCGACCTCGTGGCCTCGGGGGAGCCGCTGGCCCTCCTCGACAACGAGACCGTGCGGACCACGGTGGCCGCGTCGCCCGGCCCGTGCGCGATGATCCTCATCCTCTTCGGCCAGGACGTCGGCATCCCGACGATCACCACGACGCCGATCGGCCGCAACTCCTACTACGTCCCCGGGCTCTCGCTGCCGACCCTCGGCCTCGGCGACGTGAGCCTCGACCTGCAGACGACGCTCAACTCGACCTCCGCGGTCTCCGATCCCGCGGTGGCCGCGATCGAGCCGGCGGCGTCTACCTGGACGGCGTGGGGAGCGCAACGCCTCGTCGTGCAGGGCGCCCACGGATACGGGAGCACGAAGGCCGCCTCCCTCGAGACCGCATTCACGTACGGCGTGTCGCTCGGCCTCACGATCTACGTCGCGGGCGTGGCCGTCTACCAGGCCGGGCTCCGGGACTTCGGCGGCTACGCCGGCACGCCGGACCTGGCCACGACGGTCTCCGTCGACCCGCTGCCCCATCCCCTCCGACTCGGCCCCGCCCGGGACCTGACCTATCAGGGGGCGAGCCTGAACTGGACGGGGACCGTGGACGGCGACCTGGACCACCTGGAGCTGTGGGTCACGGACGGCACGGCGAACGTCTCGTACCGGATCACGGACCGCGTGAGGTCCTCGATGGCCGTCCCGCTGCGCGCGGAGACGACGTACCGCGCGTGGATCGTCCAAGTGGACCGGGGCGGCCAGGGAACCGCTTCGAACGTCATCACGTTCCGCACCCTCGCGGCACCGCCCCCGACGGACACGACCCCGACGACGAACCCGCCGCCGTACACGGAGGCCCAGGCCAACGTCATCGTCGTCCTGACGTTCGCGGGGATCGCGGTCTTGGCGGCCCTCGTCGCCTACGGCTTCGGGAAGACGCGCGGGAAGACCTAGACCGGAGGATCGCGCGTCGCCGCGGCGTCCGCGCCCCCGCGGGCCGGGATCCGGGGCGGCGGGGGCGGCGGTGCGGGCCGAAGTCCCTGGAGCACGACCTCCAGGGACGACACGGTCTCGATCCCCTCCTTCGCGCACCACGCCTCGAGGCTCGGCAGCACGTCGGGCTCGATGACGAGCCGGTACACGGAGACCGCGACGAGGACCGCGGGGAACATCCGCGCGGCCCAGAGCCCCAGGATCACGAGCCCCTGCGTGTACGAGTCGCCCACCGCATGCGCGGTGGTCACGAAGCTCACGAAGAGCGCGAGCGCGCCGAGCGGGCCGAGGAGGCCCTCGAAGAGGCTCGCCTCGCGGACGAGCTCGCCCTTCGCCGGGTTCACGAGGCGGAGGTCCATTGCGTCCACGAGCCAGGGGCCCGGCAGGAGGCTCGTGATGATTCCCGCGAGGAGCAGGAGCGGGACCGCGAACAGGCTGCGGCCGAACGTGGTCTGGTCCGCGCCGCTGAAGAAGTAGACGATCTCGGAGATCACGAGGAGGTCGATGGCGAGCGGGCTGAGGGCCCGGACCACCGTGTCGCGGAACCGCACCTGCCGCGGGGTGGGGTAGCGGACGTAGAAACCGGACCGGCCCAGGAAGGCCCGGTGGCCGCGGTGGGTGAGGCGCGCGAGCCCGCGCACGAGGGGCGGGACGAGCCACAGGATCACGGGGACGAGGGCGATGAGGAAGAAGTCGAGCGCCTCGCCCCGCAGGCCGACGAACCGGACGGTCGTCGGCACGTACCGCGCGACGAGGGCGGGGAAGACCACGAGGAGGAGCCCGATGCAGAAGGCGAGGACGGCAAGGCAGCCGACGAGGTGGGTGGTCCGCGAGGGGCGAGCCATGGCTTCCTTCCCGCGTCATCTCGGGGCGGGTATCTCAGGGTTTCGGGACCCGGTCCGCCGCGGGGCGGCACGTTTTATCGCGTCGCGGGGCCATGCCGCCGCCATGGTCCGCGCCGTCAAGCCGACCCGCAAGCGCGACGGCCGCGCCGGGCCGCCCGAGGGCTATCCGAAGGACCCGGAGAAGTACGCGGACCCGGCGAACTGGAAGTACCCCGTGCACACGCCGTTCCACGCGCGCGCCGCGCGGCGCTACTTCAACAAGGAGGGCAACCGCGCGAAGTACTCGCCCGAAGAACAGGCCTTCATCGACAAGCGCATCAACGAGGCCCTCGAGAAGTTCGGCGTCGCGGTCCAGGTGAAGGGCGGTGAGATCACGGAGGAGGCGGGCACGATCCAGGCGGACGTGCCGATCAACAAGGACATCGACGCGATGAGCCTAGACGAGCTCCTGGGCGTCCTCCTCGGGACGAACCGGCTCGCGTCGGCGGAAGGCATCAGCCCTTCCTTGGTGTCCGTGGACAAGGCGACCGCGACCCTCCTGTCCGGCACGGTGAAGGCATACTCCGTCCGCATCGACACGCAGGAGAAGCGAATCGAGCACGACTGCGTCGACTTCCGCACGAACCGCGCGAAGGCGCGGCTCTTCTGCAAGCACCTGGGAGCCTTCCTGCTGCAGATCGACCACGCGCAGGCCGTGCGGCTCCTGCGCGAGCTGCTGCGGGAGCGGGACCACTGGACGTTCGAGTGAGCGGCCGCCCCGTGGTCTAACATGTTAGACCACGCGGGTACTTTCGCAGACCCCAGGGGAACGGCTATTATATGGCTGTGCATATGGCATGGCCGTGGTGGCCATGACCACGCAAGGACCGAGCGTCCCCGAGCGGATCCTGCTTTCCTACGATGCCTCGGGGCAGTCGCGGGCGGCGGCCGCGGAGGTCTGCCGGATGATCTTCGGCCGCACCCGCACCGACCGCCACGGTCGCGTGCGCTCGGAGCCGGGGTTCATCCACCGCCCGGGGGTCGTGTGGGTGGGCCAGTCCGTCCTCGTGCTCCCGCCCCGCGACGCGGACGAGCTCGCGGCCCGTGTGCGGCGCCTCGGCGTCCGCGTGGCGATGGGGCCGGTGTCCGTGACGCGGGAGACCCTGGAGCGCTTCCGGCGGCCGCGCTGAGGGCGCGGTCTAACATGTTAGGCCGCGCGGCCGTGCGGCTTCCGAACCAATGGCCTAGAGCCGACTGAAGTCCCGCGCCGGGTCGGCGTCGCGCTTCTCCGCGGGCTTGGGCTTCGCGGGGCCGAGGGGCTCGTGGCACCCGGGGCACTCCGCGCCCCCCTCGAGGCAGGCCTTGCAGAGCCACGTGCCGCACTCGTGCCGCTTCGTCCCCAGGAGCTTGTGCACCGTGCACCGCGCGGGCGCGTCGTCGTCGGCCTTGGGCTTCGCGGCCTTCTTCGGCGGGGCGGGCTCGGCCTCCTCGTCCTCCTCGTCGTCGGCCTCGTCCTCGTCCTCGTCCTCCGCTTCCTGGGCCTCCTTGACCGCGGCCGCGGGCCGGACCTCGGGCTTCGCCTTCTTGTGCCGCGGCGCCTCCGGGGCCTCCTTCGTCGTGATGCGGTAGCCGCCGCCGTCGAAGATCTTGAGGGAGACCTCGAGCTTCTTCGCCTCAAAGGGGCCGAGGCGCAGCTGCTTCGCCAGGTCCACGAGGTTCCACTCCTCCTTGGGCAGGTCCAGTGCCTGGCGGATCAGGTCGTCGTTGTGCCACTCCGTCGTCGGCTCGAGGGGCGCGTCCCGGATCCAGTCCAGGTACCCCCAGATCTCCCGGGCCTCCTCGAGGTCGACCCGCGGCAGGGCCGCGCTGACGTCGGTCAGGCGGATCGCATCCAGGTCGGGGCGGTGCGCGAGGAGCGTCGCGCCCACGGCCTCGTACTTCCGCAGGTCCTCTGCCGCGAGGTTCTCCGGCGCCAGGACCGCGGGCGTGTTCACGTAGGCGATGACCTCGTCCAGCGCCTCCAGGGGCACGGAGCAGTACTTGAAGATCTCCTCGCGGGTCGCAGGCCGCCGCATCTGCTGCTCGAACCGCACGACGTGCTCCGCGTGGGCCTCGACCTGGGCCAGGTGGGCCTTCGCCTCCGCGAGCTTGCGCCCCTGGACCGCGGCCTCGTAGGCCGGGTCGAGGGCGAGGGCCGCGTCGAACGCCTTGAGGGACTCGTCGAAGCGCTTGAGGTGCAGGAGGGCGAGCGCCTTGCCGCTCCAGTACGCCTTGTCCCGCGCGTCCAGGCGCGTCGCGCGATCATAGGCGTCCGCGGCGGCCTCCCAGTCCCCCGCGCGCTCCGAGCAGAAGCCGCGCATGTACCAGAGGGCCTTGTCCCCGGGCCGCGCCTCCGTGGCGTGGCCGAGGGCCGCAGCGGCCTCGGGGAACTGCTCGAGCTTGAGGTGGACCATCCCCTTGCCCCGCCAGGCGTCCGCGCTCTGGGGCTCGGACTCCAGGGCGGCCTCGAAGGCCTTGAGGGCGTCCGCGGGTCGGTCCAGCGCCTCCAGGGCGGCTCCCCGCCACGCCAGGATCCGCGCGTCCCCGGGCCGCGCCCGCAGGACCATCTCGAAGCACCCGAGGGCGTCCGCGGCGTGGTCCGTCTTCAGGAGGCACAGGCCCTTCGTGCGGAACGCGTCGTAGTTGTTGGGGTCCTTGGTGAAAATCACGGCCAGGAGGGAGAGCGCGTCGTCGAAGTGCCCGTCCTCCGCCGCGCACGCGGCCTTGCCGTTGAGGAAGTCCAGGTTGTCGTGCTCCAGGACGAGCCCGTCCTCGAAGACCTTGAGCGCCTCCGCGGTGCGGCCCAGGTCCAGGAGGACCCGCCCGCGCTGCGCGATCGCGTATCGGTCCCCGGGGCTCAGGGAGAGGGTGCGCTCGAACGCCGCGAGCGCGTCCTCGTGCCGGCCGAGGCGGAGGAGCGTGCCCCCGCGGGCGTTCCAGGTCCGCCGGTCCATGGGGTCCAAGCGCGCGGCCGCGTCGAACGTCTCCAGGGCGAGGTCGGGCTTGCCCAGGCGCTCGTACGCGAGGGCCTTCTCCCGCACCGCATCCGCGTCGCGCGGGTCGAGGGCCAGGAGGCGGTCGCACACGTCGACCACGGCCTTGTAGGCCTCCGAGGCCACGAGGACGTCCCGCTTGGACCGCAGCAGGTCGGCCCTCTCCGGCGCCAGGCTCGTCGCGCGGTTGATCGCGGACAGGGCGTCCCGCTCGTCCCCCGCCGCATGGGCGAGGCGCGACCGGCGCGCCCATGCCTCCGGGTCCTTCGGGTCGAAGGCGGTGAGCCGCGCGCACGCCTCGAGGGCCTCCGCGGTCTTGCCGAGGGCCTCGAGGGCGTCGCAGCTCCCGAGGGTCGCGGCGCGGTCCTCCGGGGCCACGGCGAGGGCCCGCGCGTAGGCCGCGAGCGCCTCCTCGTACCGGTGGAGGGACAGGAGGCACGCCCCCTGGCTCACGGCGGCCGCGGTCAGCGTCGGGTCGAGGGACGACGCCTGGCCGAACGCGGCCACGGCCTCCTCCGTCCGCTTCAGGGCTTCGAGGCAGGCGCCCTTCCCGGCCCAGGCGCGCGCGTGCTTCGCGTCGATCGCGAGGACGCGGTCGAAGGCCGCGATCCCCTGCTCGTAGCGCTTCGCGCCCTGGAGGGAGAGGCCGAGCAGGTGCCACGCCTTCGGGTCCGCGGGCGCGTACCGCGTGGCCCGGTCGAGGGAGTCCGCGGCGTCCGCGTAGGCCTTGAGCTGGAACTGGGCGCGCGCCTTGTCGTACCAGAGGCCCGCGTTGGCGGGGTCCGACTCGAGGGCGGCGTCGAACGCGCGCACGGCGTCCGCGGGCCGTCCCAGGACGAGCAGCAGGGAGGCCTCCCGGACCCACGCCTTCGCGTCGCGGGGGTCGAGGCGCACGACGTTCTCGTACGCGGCGAGGGCCTCCTCGCGCTGCCCGAGGGCCTCGTGGGCCTCGCCCTTCGCGAGCCACGTGCCCGCGTCCTTGGGGTCACGGGCGAGAATCGCCTCGCAGGAGCGGAGGAGGATCTTGGGAGCCTTGGAGGAACGGAGGGCGTCCCGCTGCCCGCGCATCGCGTCCACGTCGTCCGGCGCGAGGACCAGGATCTGGTCGAACGTCGCGTGGGCGTCCTCGGGGCGGTGCATCTCCAGGAGGGCGCGGCCCTTGTCCTTCATCGCGCGGAGGTTGTGCGCGTCCAGGGCCAGGATCGCGTCGCACGTGGCCGCCACATCGGGCCAGCGCTCGGCCGCGAGGAGGAGCTGCCGCTTCAGGTCGTACCCGTCGTAGGACTGCGGCTCCACCGCGAGGAACTCGTCCACCGCGGCGAGGGCCTCGTCCTTCCGGCCCGCCGTCACGTAGGCCTCGGCGCGGGTGAACAGCGCGGCGGAGTGCCGCGGGTCCAGGGCGAGGACGCGGCCGCACTCGCGGGCGACCTCGTCCCAGCGGGCGAGGGCGCGGAGGGACTCCAGCCGGCCCACGTGGAGGTCGAGGACCCTCGGGGTGAGGGCGATTGCGCGGTCGTATGCCGCGACCGCGTCGACGTGGCGGCCGAGGCGCTTCAGGAGCACGGCCTTCGCGGCCCACGTGGCCGGGTCGCCCTCGCGGATCCGGAGGGCCTCGTCGTACGAGCGCAGGGCGTCCTCCGGCTTGGCCGCGGCCGAGAGCACGTCGCCGCGCGCGCGCCACGCGTCCGGGTCGTAGGGGTCGACCTCGAGGATGCGGTCGAGGCACCGCAGCGCCCGTTCGGTCTGATGGAGCGCCAGGTAGACCTGGGCCTTGCCCTCCAGGGCCTCCTTGCGGTCCGGGGCGATGTGGAGCGCGCGGTCGTAGGACGCGTTCGCGTCCTCGTGCTGGCCGAGCCGCCGGTGCGCGTCTCCCTTGCGGACCCACATGTCCGCGTCCTCGGGGATCAGGGCGAGCAGGCGCGCGTACCCGTTGACGTCGTCCGGGGCGAGGTTCACGGCCTGGACGTAGGCGCGGATCGCCTCCTGGGACTGCCCCAGGGCGGCGTGGGCCTCGCCCTTCCGCTCCCACACGCCCTTCGACTTGGGGCGGACCCGCAGGGCCGCGTCGTAGTAGGGCAGGGCGTCCGCGGCGCGGCCCTGGGCCGCGAGGACGTCCCCCTGGGCCGCGAGGGCCCGGACGCTGGAGCTGTTGAGGGTGAGGGCGCGGGAGGCCGCGGTCTGCGCGAGGTCCGTCGAGCCGACCCGGAGGAACCCTCCGCTGACGCGGGCGTAGGCCTCGCTCCAGGAGTCCGGCCGCCGCTTCGTGAGTTCGCCGCCCGATTCGAGCACGCCGAGGGCGCGCCCGTACGCGGACGCGGCGCGCCGCGCGTTCCCGCGTTCCACGAGTTCGTCGCCTGAGGCCGTGAGCTTCGTCGCCCGGTCGAGGGCCCGTGCCTCCCGATCGAGGAGGCCAGGGAGGAGTGCCATCCCGATCATCCCATCCCGCGGCGTCCCTACCCGGGACGCGTCTGACAAATGGCCGACATGATGGATGCCTGACTTATACCTATCGTCAACGGGGGCACGGGCGCCCGCGCCGGGAGGAGAAGCTACTTCCCCGCGGAGCGGTTGGGACTTCCGAGGCACCCGGACCGTGACCCCGGACGACCGCCGCATCCGCCGCACGCTGGCCCTCGCCGCCGCGGCCGCCGCGATCCTGCTCGTCGCCGCGGCACCGGCCCCCGCCGCGGCCGCGGCCGCGTCGGGCATGGGGATCGGGGTCCTCTCCGTGGACGGCGTCCTCCAGGAGAACATCACCCTGCCCGTCGCCGGGACGTACTACCTGGGCCTCGCCACGGATGACGCGTCCTCGTTCGTCAACGCGAGCGTGACGTACAACGGCAGCCTGCTCGCGCAGGACAACCGGACCGGGTCCGCCGCCGCGGCCGTCTCCCTCCCCGCGGGGAACTACACGGTCTCCCTGGCGGGGCGCGGCCGGGCGGCCCTGGCCTGGGACTTCACGAACGGCTCGCTCCGGGAGTTCCCCGACAACCAGACCCTGGTGGCGTTCCTGCGCCCCTCGGGCCCGCGGCTCCGGGTGACCGTCGCCCTGGGGGACGCCCGGTCCCTGAGCCTCTCCGTCTACGACGCCGGACTCCGGTTCGTCGGGAACGAGACCGTGACGGCCTCGGGGTCCGCCGACTTCGTCCTGCCGTCCGCCCGGGCGGACGCCGCGTACCTCCTGGCCACCGTGACCGCGGGCAACCCCGGCGGGCGCTTCGGGCTCTCCTGGAGCGCGTCGTCGCCGCCGCCCGCCTTCTCCCTGGATCCCTGGCTGGCGGCCTTCCTGTGGATCCTCGTTCCCGTCGCGGTGGCCGCGCTCCTGTTCCTGCTCGTGCGTCGCGCGCGAATCCGCCGCGGCATGGGCCCCTGACCTCCTCTTTGTCAACGCGCGCGGCGCGTCGCGATGAGGCTAAATAGCGGCACGTGCGATGCGGCGGACAGACGTCGGACAGGGATGGGAACACATGCCGAAGAAGGGACCTCTGGACCCGATCAAGATGCGGAAGGAGACCCGCGAGTGGCTCGCCTCACACACCCTCGAGGACGTGCGCGGGGTCGCACGCGAGCTCGAGAACGCGGGCGAGGACGTGAGCGAACTCGTCGACGCGATCAACGAGCTGGAAGCCCTCGTCAACACGGGACCGACGCACTCGAGGCACGAGTCGGCCAAAGCCGAAGCCTGAGTGCGCGGGGCGGGAGTCGAACCCGCGTCGCAAGCTTGGAAGGCTTGAGTCATACCGCTAGACTACCCGCGCGCGGACGGCGCAAGCGAGCGGACTTCTTTTAACCTTTCCGAGCGGGAGCGTGCCCGCTCTGTCCGGGAATCCGAAAAAATAAGAGGGACCGGCGGGAGCGTCGAGGCGACCCGTCCCGCCGATCGAGATGGGATGGATGCGAGCCTTAGCCATCGTCGTCGGATGCGTCCATGGACAGGGAGCACCCGTACGACGCGTAC
>JAJYKG010000055.1 GCA_021788795.1 Thermoplasmata archaeon
ATCGTCCTGTACGGGGACTTCAACAACTGGTTCGCGGCTTTCGCGTTCTGGGTCTTGTCATACTACGGCGTGAGGAAGGTCGTCCTCCTGAACGGCGGGCGGAAGAAGTGGATCGCGGAGGACCTGTCCCTGACGAAGGACGTGCCCTCGTTCCCCGCGACGACGTTCACCGCGAAGACCCCGAACAAGCGCCTCCGCGTGTACCTGAACGACGTGAAGAAGGCCGTCGAGAAGAAGGACGCGGTCCTCGTCGACGTGCGCGGCCCGAAGGAGTTCTCGGGGGAGATCACCGCGCCGCCGGAGTATCCGACGGAGCACGCGCAGCGCGGCGGGCACATCCCCGGGGCGAGGAACATCCCGTGGTCCCAAGCTGTGAACGAGGACGGGACGCTCAAGACGGCGGACGAGCTCACGGCGATCTACGAAGGCAAGGGCGTGATGCCGGACCACCGCGTGATCACGTACTGCCGCATCGGGGAGCGGTCGTCGCACACGTGGTTCGTGCTGAAGTACCTCCTCGGCTACCCGGACGTCCGGAACTACGACGGCTCGTGGACGGAGTGGGGGAACCTCGTGCGGACGCCGATCGAGAAAGCCTAGAACGACAGCGGGTTTTCAGAAGCGATAGACGTCTTTGCGGTGCCCGAACCGAGTGAATCGGAGTTCGTCCGCCCCCATCTCGAAGATCCCGCGGTACGAACCTACTCTCAGCCGCCAGGCGCCCTTCATGCCGCGAAGCGGCTTGATGTCCAGTCCGGGCCTTGGCCGAGGGTCTCTCTCGAGCTCGTCGAGCGCCTCGGCGAAGCGCCTCTGGACGTCCTGCGGAAGGCGAGCCAGCTCCCGCTCCGCCGATCGGCTGATGAGGACCCGGACCACGGGCTCACAGCCGGAGGCGCTTGCGAACGTCCTTCCAATCGGAGAAGGTCTCCTCCTTCAGTCTCCGCAGGTGTTCGCGGATGAAACCCGCCGGAGGCTGGTCATCCATTAGGTCATTGAGGACGTCGTCGTAGGTGGCACCGCCAACCTTGTAGGAACGCAGGCGCGCGAGCGTTTCCTGTTTCACGGGAATCGTGGTAGTGGACATAACCATCAAAACAATCATCTTGATGGTATTAATAATCTGCGTTGAGTGCACCGAGTGACCCTACCCCGCGGAGCGGGCGTCCTACGCGTGGTTCGTGCTCAAGTACCGCCGCGGCACCCCGGACGTCCGGAACGTCGACGGCTCGTGGACGGAGTGGGGGAACCTCGTGCGGACGCCGATCGAGAAGGCGTGATTCTACATGCGCGAGCCGATTGGTCTGAACTGGCGCTTGATCAGGGGAATGGCCTGGGGGTCGGCCGGGTCTGTGTGGAAGAAGACGGCGTACTTGCTGCCATCTTCACCGAGCAGCTTCGCAAACAGAGTCCCCCTGCGAGCACTCGAGTGAGCGAGGGTGAGCTCCGGCGGTCGGATGACGCAGTAGTAGTGTCCGTGCTGGGCCTTTGACTTCCCCCAACCGCTTTTCCAGACAGTCCGCGGCCACGAGTCCTTCAGGGAACATGAGGGAATCGACCTCCTTGGACCGTCAATCTCGCGAACCAACACGATCCGGTGTGTGGTCACATTGAGTCGGGTCTTTCGGGGTTTCGTGTAGGCAGAGAAGATGTGCTTGGAGAAGACCGGGCGCCACGTCGCAAACGCTCCGACATCGAACCCGAGGAAGACCTGAATCGTTGTCTCTCCAGATTCCGGAATGAGCCGGCTGGTCTCCGTGTACACGCGGTTCAGGCCGTCGAGGTCCCCCGCGTAGACGCCACGG
Organism: Thermoplasmata archaeon; assembly: GCA_021788795.1. GTDB lineage: Archaea > Thermoplasmatota > Thermoplasmata > RBG-16-68-12 > RBG-16-68-12 > RBG-16-68-12. The sequence goes on from JAJYKG010000055.1 coordinate 1,803, forward strand.
TCACGGGGGAGCGGGCGTCCATCCGATCCGGATAGGCGAATCGGTCGCCTCATCTCCGCGGAACCGCGGCGCCCGAGTGTTCACGATTGCGCAACTCCCTGCCCACCGCGCAGCTGCATGAAGATCCCGCGCCGAGGGGGAAGGATCACGGGCCCCACCCCTTTTGACCTGCAGGGAGCGCCAAGCGCTGGGCGTGGACTCGGCGAGGCGAGCCTCTCCGAGACCGCCCGGACGGGAGGCGTGTCATCAGCGGGGGAGAGCGTTCGGAAAAGGGCCATCTGACGGGGCAATGTGCACAGTCCCCGAGTCCCGTGCGGCCAAGGCTGTAACGAGCCCGACGAATGTATTCACGGGGGCACGCGTCGTGCCCGAGGAGGGTACTGAGGGATGTTGCGTTCTCGACATGCAGGGATCGCCGCACTTGTGACCGTCATTTTGCTCTCGGCGTGGGTCGGATTCCTGCCCGCGGCGGCCGCGAGTCCCGGTGCCAGGTTCTCGTACAACATAGCATCGAACACCTACACGGTCCTCCCTTCCGGCGGGGACGATACCGCGACCTTGCAGGCGGCGTTCGACGCGTGCTCCGGACATGGGCCTGCATGCACCATCCAGCTCGGCACCGGGACGTTCCACACCGCGCAGATCGTGGTGCACGACTTCCGCGGAACGTTCCAAGGGATGGGTGAAGCCCAGACCATCATCGAGGCACTGCCGGACCTACCCGTGGGCAACTTCGTCAACGAGCCCGCGAGCGCCGAGAACCCCTGGCCGAGCTTGTTCACATTCTTCGACGGGAGGTACACGATTCGTCACCTCACCTTCGTGGAGCCCTGGGAGACGCCGCTCCAGGAGTGGGAGGTCTGCGACGGCTGCGCACCCATCCACGCGCTCTTCGCCCTCGTCAGCGTCACGGGTCTGCACGCCAAGGTTGTCGCCGACCATGTGACGATGATCGGGGGACCTGGGGACTTCTCGGGACTGGCAGGAGCGCCCATCCTCTACAACGTCATCAACGGGATCTTCCCACAGGCCCTGGTCCTGGCCCCCGGGCAGACCGACTTCAGCGGCGTCAGCCTCTTCCAGGTGGACTTCACGCTGACGAACAGCGCCTTCTACTTCATCGACAACCCCTCGGCGGGGGAGAACCTCGTGGATTCGAGATACGTGGCCCGTTACAACACCCTCGACACCGTCGAGTGGGGGTTCTGGTTCACGGATGTGTCCAATAGCGTCCTCGAGGTCTCCCAGAACGTGATCCGAAACGAGATCTTCGGGACCGGCGTGATTGCGTACCAGAACCTCCCCTACAACGTCTTGGTGCCCTGCCAGACCCCTTCGTACCTCCTGATCTCGGGGAACGACATCCAGTTCACCGCCTTGGCGAACGGGGTCGTCCTCATCGACCTCGGGGACGCCTACGGATGCGAGAGGAGCCTGAACGCGGTCGTCGCGGGCAACACGTTCCGCTCGGACGAGACTAGCGCGCAGGCCGTGCTCGCCATCATGATGCCCTCGGTGACGGTGTCCGGAAACGAGATCATGGGAGCCACCTTGACCGGCGTGGCGATCTGGTACGGTCCCGCCGTCATCACCGACAACGAGATTCGGGGCGCCCAGTTCGGCATTGAACTGCAAGGCGCGGCGGACGTGCTCATCGCGCTGAACGAAGTCAAGGACAGCTGGTACATCGGAATCCTTGTGTACGGCGAGTCCAGTGGCAGTCTCCTGGTCCTGAATGAAGTCAAGGACAGCGGCCTCCTCGACCTCGCCTGGGACCTGAGTGGAACGGACAACTTCTGGATACGAAACGAGTGCCAGACCTCCGACCCGGTCGGGCTCTGCACCGGGGAGGACGACTGAGGAGGCGGAGCGAGGAGGCTCCGCTCCCGCGGTGAGTGCCCGGCGGGAACCTCAGCTGCGGCGGGAGGCGAGACGCCTCGCCGTGGGCATCCGGCTCAGCCTCCAGTCGAGCGCCTGGTCATATTCCTCGAAGAAGGTCACGAGATCCTCGTACACGTAGAGCCGCGCGTGGGAGACCCCGGGAACCCGCTGCGCCCACTCCAGGAGGTCCCGCGCCACCGAGAGGTTGGGGACGATCAGGTGGTAGCCGCAGGGCCAGAGGTCGGCCGGACGGAACGGAATCAGGTGGACAGTGTGCCAGTGGTACGCTTCGGCGTGGGAGGCGATTGCCGCGTCGACCGCAGCCTTGCGCTCCCCCGGGTAACGCACCTCGAGTTGGACCGACATGCCATCGAGGGGCGCGCGCATGTTGAGCGTGGGCCACGCGAAGGCGACACCTCCGGCGAGCAGGCGCGAGAGCCGGGCCCGCGCGGTCCGGGGCGAGACCTGAGCGGCGGCCGCAAGCTCGACGTACGACCGGCGCGGGTCCCGCCGGAGGGCCCGGATCAGGTCCCAGTCGCAGGCCGTGAGGGAGAGGGCGCAGGGAGGGAAGGCATCCCGAGCGACGAACACCTCCGGCGCCTCCACGAGTCGGCGCACGAGCTCGATCTGCCTCGGCAAGGCGGACGCGTCCTCGTACTCGAAGAGCGCGACGAGGCTGTCGTAGAAGACGGCCACGTGGGTCATGCCGGGGACGAGCCGCAATCGCTCCACGATGGCCGACTTCGGCGCGGTGGACTCGACATCGAACCGGATCTGGACGTTCCCGCCGCCCCACAGGCTCGCATTCACGTAGAGCCGCCAGTCCTGGATGAAGCCAGACCCCTCGATCCGCTTCAGCCGGTGTCGCACCGTGTCCTCGTCGACCCCGACCCTCCGCGCAATCGACGCGACGGAATCGCGGAAGCCGGACGTGATGGGAGCGCGCGTCCCGTCGGAGATGTAGCGCCGGAGGATCCTCACATCGAGGGCGTCCGTGGGCGCGCCTCCCGGGTGCAACGGGCCGAGAGCTTCATCCCGGCTCCGGCGCACGCGCCCGGTTCGGCCGCCCACGCGTCAGGACCGCGGGCGTCGCGGCGGGGGTGCGCATCAGCATGCGGTCAAGCCTCGTGGCATAAGCGTCGAAGAAGGTGAAGACGTCCTCGTTGAGGTAGAGCCGGGCCCGTTCGACGCCCGGGACCCTAAGGACGCGAGCCAGGGCCGCCTGGGCTTCCGGCACATTGGGGAAGCGGAGGTGGTAGGTGCACGGACAAAGGTCCCCGGGGCGATACGGAAGCAGGTGGAGCGTGTGCCAGAGGCCGGACTCCAAGAGCCCGGCCACCGCCTCGTCCAGCTCCGCTTTGCGCTCCAGGGCATACCATGTGACCAGGTGGACGAAGACGCCCCCTTCGAGCGCGCGGAAGTTGATCGCGGGCCAGGCGAAGAGCGCGCCGAGTTCGAAAATCCGGGTCAGCCGCGCCCGCGTCGTCCGGACGGAGAGGCCGACCTCGGCGGCGATGTCGGCGTACGGCCTCCAGGGATTCTCTCGAATCGCCCGGATCAGGGCCCAGTCCCGCTCTGACAGGGGGATCGGACCCGCGGGGAAGGCGGTCCGCGCGACGAACGCATCGGACCCGCCGGCCACGTCGCGGATCCGACGGATCGTCTCCGGGAGGATCCACTCCTCGTCGTACTCCACGAACGCCGCGAGCCCGTCGTAGAACGTGTGCACGGCGATGACGCCGGGGATCGTGCGGAGTTCCTCCACGAGGGGGCGCTTGGGGACCGTGGCGTCGACATCGGCCCAGAGGGAGACCTGCCCGCCGGCCCAGATGCGCGGGTTCACGTAGAGCCGCCAGTCCGGGAGGAACCCGGATTCCTGGAAGCGCTTCAGGCGGTGCCGCACGGTGTCTTCGTCCACGCCGACGCGCTTCGCAATCGTCGCGAGGGACTCCCGGAATGCGGAGCCCAGGGGCGAATAGGCCTGCCCCTGGAACAGGCGGCGCAGGATGCGCACATCGAGGGTGTCCAAGACGGCATCCCCCGTGACACGACGTGTCAATCTGCCGCATACAGGTCCGGAAACATGAACATTCGCAGCCCCCGCTCACCCATTCCGGCGGCCGAGTCGGGATGCCATCACGAGGGAGTCGCCGATTTAGGTACTGGGAGGCTACGCCGAAACCCTCCCAGGGGGAAATGCGTGTTCGCGCCCGGCCCGTTCACCGCGAAGGGAGGGAAGAGGCCCGTCATCACGCCGGAGACCGCGGAGTTCGAGCGGTACCTGCGGACGGAGTTCGAAGGCGGCGGATCGCCGCAGGACTTCCGAGTGCCCGGGAAGCCGGGCATCGTCGCGACTCGTCCGGCCCCGCCAAAGGTCGCGCCGACGAGACCGGTCGCGGTAGCCGCGCTGGAGCCCGCGCCGCAGGATGTACGGCGGACCAAGCCCACCCGCGCATCGTCCAAGTCATGAGGAGACCGTGCGACCGAGGAGGGGCGCGCTAGAAATACCCAACCGAACGGAGGTGACGACACGCTGACCTACGTAATCCTAGCATGGCTCGGGCTGCTGGGGCCGATCATGCTCTGGTTCCACCCGCCGTTCCACTGGTGAGCCCGCCGCCCGCTCCCGACCGACGGGAGCAACTTCATGGGGGGAAACCCACTCCGGGGACCGTGGAGCCCATGCGGGTCACGATCCGCCACGTCGAGGCCGCCCTCGACGTCGTCCGGGAGGTGGCCTGGCACACACCCACGGCCCCCTTCTCCTTGACGGACGGCGACGAAGGCTTCCTGAAGCTCGAGAACCTCCAGCGCCTCGGTGCGTTCAAGATCCGCGGCGCCTGGAACCGCATGTCGCGGCTCACTCCAGGGGAGCGGAGGAAAGGGGTCGCGACGATCAGCTCAGGGAACCACGGGCTCGCCGTGGCGTGGTCCGCGAAGCGCCTCGGACTGTCCTGCGTCGTGCACGTCCCGGAGGGCGCTGCGGGGCCTAAGGTCGACGCCATCCGCGCCCAGGGCGCCGAGCTGCGGGAGATGGGACGCGAGGCGCTCGTCCGCGCGCACACGGAGGAACTCTGGCGGTCCTGGCCGCAGACCTTCGTCCATCCCTTCATGCACGCGCGGATCGTCGCTGGCCAGGGGACGATCGGCCTAGAGCTCGCGGAGGACGCGCCCGACGTGCGGACGGTCCTCGTCCCGGTGGGGGGCGGCGGCCTCTCCTCGGGCATCGCGATCGCGGTCAAGGCCCGCCTGCCGAAGGCCAAGGTCTTCGGCGTCCAGGCGGAAGGCGCCGCGCCCTTGCCAAAGGTGTTCGAGATGCGGCAGCCGCACCGCGTCGAGGAACCCAAGACGATCGCGGACGGCATCCGAATCGGGATCATCCTGCCTGCGATGGCCGGCCTCCTCCTGCGGCACCTGGACGGATGCTACGTGGTCTCCGACGCGGAGATCCGCCGTGCGATGCGGCGCCTCGCCCTGGAGGCCAAGGTCGTCGCCGAACCGGCGGGGGCCGCGGCGTTCGCGGCGTGGGAACGGTACCGCGAGCGGCTCGAGTCTCCGGTGGTCGCGGTGGTCTCCGGAGGCAACGTGGACGCGGGGCTCCTGGCCGAGGTCGTGCGGGATGGCTAGCGGCCCTCACTCCTTCGCGAGCCCCTTCACGATGCGGTCCAGCTGCGCGATGGTCCCCTTGGGCAACGGCTCCGGCGCGTGGTTCTTGAGGATCCACTCGGTCTTCTCCCGAGCGACGGCCATCGGGTCCTTCTTCCCCTTTGCGGCCCACTGGTCGTACGGGCTCGTGTCCCACAGCATCGGGACGGAGATGTCGCGCATCCGCTCGAGCGTGTGCCGCTGCGCGAGGTAGCTCCCGCCGATGCCCACGTTCTCGATGAGGTCGACCGCCAGCTCGTCCTCGTCCACGCGGAAGCCCTGGTAGACCTTCACGATCATCGCGGCGATCTCGTGGTCCAGGAGAATCTGCTCGTACGACAGGAGCGTCGACCCGGCGGGCTCGCCGAGGCCGTTGACGACCTCACCGCCGTAGTTCGCGCAGACGACCGCGGAGAGCATGTGCTCCAGGGACGCCTGAACGCCGGGGACCTTCGCGGTCGAGCCATAGCCGCCCACGGAGTCGGGGAGGCCGAGGTACTTCGCCATCTCGATGGACCCGATCGCCAGGAGGTCGCTCTCTGGCGAGGAGCCCATGTAGGCGCCCGTCCTTGGGTCCATGCTGCTCAGGACGGAGCCGTAGATCGCGGGGGCGCCGGGCTCATGGGCCTCGAGCATGGAGACCACCGCGAGCGTCTCCGCGTGGTTCACGACCAGGTCGCCCGCGATGGACGCCGGGCCGCTGACGCCCGTCTGGGCCATCCCCGTGATGTGCACGGGCACGTGGTTCTCCGCCCACACGAGGGCCGCATCCGAGGCGGCGCCGTCGACCGAGAGCGGGGAAATCGTGCAAAGCATGGCGGAGAGCAGGTGCCGCTTCCGCAATTCCTCCGTGCCGCCGAGGACCTCCGAGGCCATCGCGACCTGGGCGCGAGCCTCCGAAGCGTTCGTCGTCGATTCGGAGAGGATGTGCTTGGACGTGTTCTCCAACGCGGTCTTCACGCCCATGGCCACGTGGACCTTCTCCGGCACGTCGTGTGCCACGACCATGGGCTCGTAGATGCTCAGATACGGGAGCCAGTCGCCGAGGACCGCGGTGCGTCGGATGTCCTCGAGGACCGATTCGCGCCGCGAGTTCGTCTCCGCCTCCCAGACGGCCACGCCGCAGCCGTCCATGGTCGTGTAGAAATGGTCCCCCGTCATGGGCAGATCGAACTCCTTCGTGCGGCCCGCCAAGGTCAGCTCCTTCGGCGCCAGGCGCAGTAGGTCCGCGACGACATCGCGGGGAAATCGGACGTCCGCGCTGCCCTCCTTCACGACGGCTCCGGCGGCCTTGAGGTCCTTCCGGGCCGCGGCGCTATGGATCCGCACGCCCGTCTTCTCCATCACGTCCAGGGCCCCCTCGTGGATCGCCCTCCGCTCCTTCTCCGACAGCAGGTCGTACGGCTTGCGAATCTTGAACCGCTCCGAGAACGCCGACATCGTCCCTCACTCCTAGCCGCCGGGGGATTGAACCGCTCGCGCCGTCCTCCGATCCTGGTCCCGGCGATGCCGCCGCGGACATCCCCATGACGCGGCTTGAGAATGACGTAAGGACAGAATGGAAATCGCCGAACCGGGAGGGGCCCCCGCGGGAGGCTTCATGACCCCGGTCGGAATCCGGGGTTACCGCACGGTGGACGCTTGCCCCGCATCCTGACGGACCCGTCACCCAAGGACCTCGTCGATGCCGTCGAGCAGAACTGCATCGACTTCTTCATGGAGTACGGCCGCGGGAAGGGCGGCGAGGTCCACACGGAGCGTGGCGTCACGTGGTTCGCCACGGGCATCCCCCACGCTCTCTTCAACGGCGTGATGGCCGCGCATCTTGCGGCGGACGAGATCGATGCGCGGATCGACGAGCTCATCGTGGCGCATCGCGAGCGGAACGTCCCGCTCGAGTGGACGGTGGGTACGTCCACGGTGCCCGCGGACCTCGGCCGGCACCTCGAGGCAAAGGGGCTGCGGCACGTCCTGACCGTCCCGGGGATGGCGGTACCCCTCGACCGGCTCCGCGAGGAGCCGCGCCCGGATGGCTTGACGATCGAGCCCGCGGAGGACCGCGAGGACCTCGAGAAGGCCCTCCGCATCGCCCTCGCCACCTTCGAGATCCCAACGCCCCTCGCGCCGCGGCTCGCGGATCTCGAGGAGTCCATGCCGCGGGACCACCGGGACGCGGCGCAGATTCTCCTGGGCCGCGTTCGCGGCCGGCCCGTGGCCTCCTCGGAGCTGTTCGCCTCCGCCGGCGTGGCGGGCGTGTACTTTGTGGGCACCCTGCCCGGGTTCCGAGGCCACGGCATCGCGCGCGCCATGACGGCGGCCGCGCTCCGCGAGGGCGCCCATCGCGGCTACCGAATCGGCACCCTCCAAGCCACGCCCATGGGCGTCCCCGTGTACCGGCGCCTCGGCTTCCGCGCCTACAGCGAGTTCGCAATCTACACCTGAATCCGGCCGAGCGGAACGTCTTTGTCCCGCGGGGGCCTAGCCGCGACCATGCGCGCGATGCGCTTCGAAGCCGACGGATCCGTCCAGCGCGTGAACCTCCCCGTGCCGACCGTCGGGCCGGAGGACGTGCTCGTCCAGGTCCTCGCCGCGGGCGTGTGCCGCACGGACCTGCACACCCTCGAGGCGGTCAAGGAGGGACGTCGGGCCCCGGTGGTCCCGGGTCACGAGATCGCGGGGAAGGTCACGAAGGTCGGCTCCGACGTCTACCTGATCAACGCGGGCGACCTGGTCGCGGTGCACTACGAGCAGCCCTGCGGCACGTGCCGCCACTGCCGCAAGAAGCGGACGAACCTCTGCCAAGACGGACACAGCCTCGGGTTCGACGCGCAGGGCGGGTACGCGGAGTACGTCGCGGTGAAGCAGAGCACGGTGCTCCCGCTGCCGCAGGACATGGACCCCGCGGTGGCCGCGCCGCTCGGCTGCAGCGGCACGACCGCCTACCATGCCGTGGTCGCCGTGGGCGACGCGACGGAGGAGGAACTCGTCGTCGTCCTCGGCGCAGGCGGCGTCGGCCTCTCCGCGGTGCAGGTCGCGAAGGCCCAGGGCGCCCGCGTGATTGCCGTCGACGTGCGTCCGCAGGCGCAGCAGGCGGCACTCCAGGCGGGGGCCGACTCCGCCGCCACGCCGGAGGAGGCGCAGGCCATCCGCGACGCGGACGTGGTCGTCGACTTCGTGTCCACCGCCGCGACGCTCGAGCTGGGCCACCGCATCCTCGGAATCGGCGGGCGGCTCGTCGTGGTGGCCTCCGGGACCGAGCCGATCTCCCTGACCGCGGCGGAGAGTTCCTCCCGGACAGAAATCTCGGCTCCCCAGTGCAGGATAGCGCCAGTGTTCATGGCGGCATCCAGGGCCGTGTCCGGAATCCTGTCCACGTCATTGCGGGAACTCATAATGCGG
>JAJYKG010000056.1:0-7467 GCA_021788795.1 Thermoplasmata archaeon
GCGCTCGATGCGGATGCGCCAGAGTTCATGGGGGTTCCTCAGCTCCCGGTCCAGTATCCCGCCGCGGCGCACGAGGAGACCCCGGACCTTCCCCAGGTCCTCCGGACGCGCGTGCTTCCAAGTTCGACCCTGCACCGTGGGCGCGCTCCCGCGGGAGGAATGACTCCGAGTCCTTAAGGGTCCCCGCGCGCTCGGGGAGGCCGTGGCCGAGGGGGAGACCGCCCGGAGCCCGCCGGGCGCGCTCCCGGAATCCCCGCAGGACCGGTACGCGCCCACCGACGAGTGCTTCGGCTGCGGGCCCGCGAACCCGCACGACCTCCGGATCAAGAGCGGATCGAGAGTGACCGCGTCGTCGCGGACTGGACGCCGGCGCCCCACCACAAGGCGCTCGACGGCTACGTGAGCGGGGGCATCCTCGGCGTCCTCTTCGACTGCCATCGCAACTGGGCGACGGTGCACTTCCTGATGCAGGCGAAAGGGCTGACGCGGCCCCCGGACATCGTCCTCTTCCCGGAACTTTCCAGCTGTGGCTACATGTTCCACGTGGACATCTTCCTCGACAAGCTCGAATTCAGCCACGACGTCGAGTTCGGCAAGAAGCCGGGTGACGGCCGCCTGGAGCTCGATTCCCCCACGATTTCCCTGACCGACATCGTCCTCGAGAAGCTCCAAATCCACAAGATCGCCCGCAAGGACCTCGTCGACCTGATGATTCTGTTCTTCGGCCACGACGTGAAGCCGATGGCCAACGGTGAAAAGGAGGCCGTCGACGCGGGGTACATCTCGGGCCTCATGGCGGACGATTGGGGATTCTGGTACGACGCCACGCAGAACCTCGCCAAGGTGCGGCAACTCATGGGCACGTTCGTGGGCGAGGGACGGATGAAGCCTGAGGCCGCGTCCCGAATCGAGGCGCGCGTCGGAGCCCTCGAGGCTGGGCTCCGCGCAGTTCCCAAAGGCCGCCACTGGGAGAAGCGGTCCAAAGTCGGCACCGCGAAGCCCTGGTACCGTGAGGTCGAAGAGGTCGTCCGCTGAGGCCGCAGATTCGCGGTCGTTTCGCCTTCGAATCAGAGGGCGGGACGTGGGGCCACCTGCAAGAGATAGCTTGACGTTCTCGTGTGTCATTGCTTGACGGGGAACAAGATGAACTGCGAGCACTGCGGGGCGGAGCTGCCTCCGGGCGCGGGCACGTGCCCGGCCTGCGGGAAGGAAGTTGGGCTGATGACGAAGACGGGCGACGTGGCGGAGCGCACGGGCGAGGCGACCGTGGACGTCGGCAAGAAGGTAGGAAAGGGCGCCCTCAAGCTCGGCGGCAAGGCCCTATCCGGCGTCGGCTCCCTCGCCAAGAAGACGGGGAAGAAGGCCGAAGACGAGGGCAACAAGTAGCCCAGACCCCGTCCCCTGATCTCAATGGGGAAACGCTCACGGGATGTAGCGGTAGAGCCGGCTCAGCCACAGGGCCATGGGCCGGTACACGACATGGGCGAACTTCGTGAACGGAATGAGCATCAGCAGGTCGAAGACCACGACCAGATGGAAGACCATGAAGGCGTAGGCCCAGAGGGGGAGGGAGGCGTACTGGGCGATGTCGACGAGGAAGCCGCCGAGCCCCGCGAGGAAGAGGAGGACGATGAACGCCCAGTCCATGAACGTGGACCGGGACGTGTAGCGGTCCGCCTTCCGGAGCCGGCGGAGCATCATCATCGCCGTCCCGTAGAGGAGGGCGATCCCGCTCACGATCCCGAGGAGCCGGATGGGCTCCCAGGGAGGTACGAGCTCGCCGTGGATGGGCACGGCGACGAAGCGGAGGATCGTGGCGAGGAGGAGACCCAGGAAGCCCCAGAAGACGGCCGCGTGGACGAACCACCGGCTCGTCCACCACGGGGCCGCGTTCTTCTCCGATGCGCAGCTCTGCGTGCGCTTCTGGAGGAGGACGTCCTTCAAGGTGGGCACCATGGTCTTCGTCCAAGGCGCGGAGGCCTCGGCGGCACCGTCGGCAGCCGCCGTTGCGGCCGCAATGGGCTGGGGCGCGGCGCGGGCCATCGTCCGCCAGAGGCGGAGCACGCCCACGAGGGCCGTACCTAGGGCGACGACGCCGACCGCGATTCCGATGATCTCGACGCCTTGTTCGGGGAGGAAACCGAAGATCTGCACGGAGTTCAGGTCCGCCGGGCGCTCGATGAGGGTCAGAATCGCCAGGAAGACGACGGAGAGCGCGGCGAGGAATCCGAGGGCGAAGGCGCGCGAGGTGAGGAGGGGCCGGGAGAGGAGCGGCACCCCGAGCTCCGAGATCTCGTACTTCCGGAGCGCGATCATGAACTCGGAGGGCTTCGCATCCCGCGGGCACGTGTCGGAGCACTCGCCGCAGGACTCGCAGAGCCAGACGTCCGGGCGGCCCACGAGCTTGTCCTTCAGCCCCAGCTGCGCGTAGTGGATCATCTTGCGCGGGAAGCTCGCGGACGGCGTTGAGAGGGGGCACGTCGCCGTGCACACTCCGCAGCTGAAGCATGCTGAGACGTCGAACGCGCCGAAGCGGCGGATCGTGGCCATGAGCTTAGGATCGGCGGTCTCGGTCATGCGGATGCGCCCCCTTTCGGCGCGAGCGCGTAGCGGAAGAATCCGTCCTCCGTCTTCTCCACGGTGCGAACGGCCTTGGCCTTGACGAACGTCATGACGTACCAGACGACGAGCGGCGACGGAAGGCCGGTCTCCTGGGCGAGCTCCGGGGCGGTGCGCGGCCCGGCCTTGAGGGCCTGGAGGATCTTCCCCGATTCCACGGCCTGCCGCTTCCGCAGGTCGCGGAGGGCCTCGGGCACCTTCGCCCCGGTCCAGTCCCGGTACGCCTTCATCGTGTTCCCCGCGGTGGCCGTCATGTTCCCCTCCCGAGGGCCTTGATCATGGATCGGATCTCGTCGTTCGAGAATCCTTTGAGCTGGATGGCCTCCGACGGGCAGACGGCGACGCAGGCGCCGCAGCCCTTGCACTTCGCGGCCTCGACCGTGGCCTGACGCTTCCCGTCGACCTCGCGGATCTCCACCGCGCCGAACGGGCAGGCGGCGACGCACGCGCCCCCGGCGGCGCACCGTGCCCCGTCGACCGAGGCGACGAAGGGCTCGAGTTCCAGCTGCCCACGGAGGGCGAACGCCGCGGCCTTCGCGGCCATGGCCGACCCGGATTCCAAGGACTCGCCGATGTCCTTCGGCCCCTGGGCCGTGCCGCCGATGTATAGCCCGGAGATGTTCGTCTCGACCGGACGGAGCTTCGGGTGAACCTCCTGGTAGAAGCCATCCTTGCCGAGGGGGAGTTTGAGGATGCCCTCGAGTTCCTGGTTCGCCCGCGGCATGAGGCCCGTCACCAGAACGACGGCGTCCACCGGGAGGTCGACGAGCTCGCCGCCGATGAGGCGATCCTTCACGGAGACCACGAGCCCGCCGTCGCGCTCGGCGACGCTGGGCGGCTCTTCGCCGTCGAAGCGCACGAAGACCACGCCCTTGCGGGCGGCCTCCTCGTACATGAGCTCGTTCTTGCCGTACGTCCGCATGTCGCGGTACAGGTGGTAGACCGTGAGGTCCGGATGGTCGCGGAGGACGGAGAGGGTCGTGGACACGGTCGCATTGCAGCAGTACCGGGAGCAGTACTCGTGCACCTCGGTCCCGTCCGCGGACGTCTGGCGGCTGCCGACACAGTAGATGAACGCGAGGCGGCGTGCGCGCTTCCCGTGAATCATCAGGTCCCCCGGCGCGCTGGCCTGCTCCAGCTCGAGGAACTCGGGCAGCGTGACCACGTTCGGGAGGCGGCTGTAGCCGTACTCGCCCGCCTTGGGGAGGTATGTGTCCGTTCCCGTGGCCACAAGGATGGCGCCCACGGTGTCCGTGATCTCGGCCGGGCGGTCCGCATGACCCGCGGGCTCGTGCGGTGCGACGCGGAACGTGACTTGGAAGCTGCCGACGTGGCCGCCGACCCGCTCCAGGGTCGCATTCGTGAACACCGTGACCCCGTCATTGCGGCGCAGGTCGTCCAGGAGGCCCTGAACGACATCGGAGCCGGAGCGGCCGTACGGGTAGACCTCGGGCAGCGTCGCCGTCCGGCCGCCGAGGGCGGAGGACTTCTCCAGGAGGACGACGCGGACGCCCATCGAGGACAGGTCGATTGCCGCCTTCAGGCCGGCCACGCCCCCGCCGATCACAAGGACCTTGGGGACAAATGCGGCCTTCGTCCGCGCGAGCGGCTCCGCGAGACGCGCATACGCGATGCCGGAGCGCACATGGCGGATCGCCTTCTCCGTGGCGCCTTCGGGGTCGTCGGAATGGGCCCAGGACGCCTGCTCGCGGATGTTCGCGTGGTAGTATTGATAGGGATTCAGTCCGGAACGCTGGACGACGCCGCGGAAGGTGAGCTCGTGGAGCTTCGGCGAGCAGGAGGCAACCACGATGCGGTCCAGCTTCTGCGCCCTCACGTCCTCGATCATCTCTTTCTGAGAGGAGTCGGCGCAGGCGAACGTCACGTCGCGCGCGAGGACGACGTCGCCCTCGGCCTTGGCCGCCTCGACGACCTTCTTCACGTCGACGGTGTCGGAGATGTTGCCGCCGCAGTGGCACACATAGACGCCTATGCGGGGCATGCGACCACCTTCTCCGGTTGCGGCTTCACTCGGCGCGCCTGGTGCAGGTACCCCACGGCCTCCGCCGCCGCCGCGGCTGCGTCGACGATGGAATCGGGGATGTCCTTCGGCCCCGAGGCCGTACCCGCGACGAAGACGCCGCGGACGCTCGTGGCCGTGGGGTGGCGGTTCTCGTCCTCGGAGGCGACCCAGCCACCCTCGCCGAGCTTGATCTCCTCGCCGGTCATGACCTTCCCGGCGTCCGGGTTCGGGAGAAGGCCGACGGACAGGACCGCGAGGTCGTGGACGGCCTTCCGCACGCCGCCCGCCTCCGTGTCCTCGTACCACAGGCCCACGTTGCCGTCCGCCTCCGGCGTGATCTTGGCGACCTTGCCGCGGACGAACTTCACGCCCATGCCCTTGGCCTGCTGGTAGAACTCCTCGAAGCCTTTGCCGTAGGCGCGGATGTCCATGTAGTAGATCGTGACGTCCGCCATGGGAAGGGCGCCGAGGATGAGCTGGGCCTGCTTGAGGGAGTACATGCAGCAGACGCGCGAGCACTGCGGGTTGCCGACGGTGCGGTCGCGGGAGCCCGTGCAGAGCACGTAGGCGATGTTTCCCGGCTCCTTGCCGTCGGAAGGCCGCAGCACGGCGTGGTAGGGGCGCGTCGGGCCGAGCAGGCGCTCCATCTGCATCGCGGTGACGACGTTCGGGAGCTCCCCGAAGCGGTACTCCTTCTTGCGCTCCGCGGGGAAGAGCTGGAAGCCCGTGGCCAAGATGACAGAGGAGGCGCGGACGTGGTGGACCCTGGACGCCTGGAGGAAGTTGACCGCGTGGGCGGGGCAGGCCCGCTCGCACTGGCCGCACAGGATGCAGTGGTCCAGGTCGATGACCGCAGTCTTGGGCACCGCAGTGTCGAACGGGATGTATGCGGCCTTCCGCGCAATCAGGTTGTCGTCGAACTCCTTCGGCACGAGGACGGGGCAGGCGTCCGAGCATTGCCCGCAGCTCGTGCAGAGGGACGCATCCACGTAGCGCGGCTTCTCGACGATCGTCGCCTCGAAATCCCCTTCGCCGTGCTTCCGGACGCCTTGGACGTCCGCGTAGGTCAGGAGGGTGATGTTGGGGTGGTGCGCGGCGGCCGCCATCTTGGGCGTGGAGATGCAGCTCGCGCAGTCCAGGGTGGGGAAGACCTTGCTGAGGAGGAACATCTTCCCGCCGATGCTCGGCTGCTTCTCGACGAGGAGGACCTTGAAGCCCATGTCCGCGAGCTCGAGGGACGACTCGATCCCGGCGATGCCTCCTCCGACGACTAGGACGTCATGCGTCTCCACGGGGAGATCCTCCGCCGCGAGGACGGGGGCCGTGGACTCAGGCATGGCCCTTCCCCCGCGACGCGGGGCCAAGCTTCTGCACGACCTCGCTCAGGTGCTTCACGCCGCGCACGAAGGCCTCGCCGCAGACGGAGCAGATCCCGGACATCGTGAGGCGCTCGCGCTCGATGCCGTGCGCCTGCATGAGCGCGTATGCCTCCTGCACGCGCGCGGCCGTGCGGGCGACGCAGTCCGGCAGGTAGGGGCAGTCCGTGCCGTCGGCGGCGACGTAGACGCCGTCGAAGCCGTCCTCGAGAGCCTGGACGATGAAGTCCGGACGGATCATCGAGGAGCAGGGCATCCGGAGGACCGCCGTGGTGGCGGGGTAGTGGAGATGGTTCAGCCCGGTGAAGTCGACTCCCGGATCCGAGATCAGGTTCGTCGAGAGGATGAGAATCTTGGGCCGAAAGGCGGCCGGGGAAGCCTCGTCCAACGGCCGCTGCGCCGCCAACATGCCAACCGCCCGCGTGAGTCCCGGCCCGTGTTCACTTCGTCCTCCGGATGAAGATCCGATCGTACCCTGGTTCGTGGACCACGCCGAGGAACTCGTGGCCGACCTTCTTGCACCAGCTCGGCGCGTCGGCCTTCGTCCCCTCGTCCGAGGAGAGGAGCTCGAGCACGCCGCCGACCGCGACGGTCGTGATGCCCTTCTTCAGCTCGAGGAGGGGGCCGGGGCAGGAGGTGCCCCGCGCGTCCACGACCTTGTCGGACTTGACCGTCTCCAGTAGTGCCATGGACCTCGCCTCGCTCAGATGAACAGGGTGATGTCCGAGTCCGACGCGACGTCGAGGTAGTTGCCGACACCGACGATCTCGTCGACGATGTCGATCATGTCTTCCTTCTTGACGCGCATCAACCCGGCCGTCGTGGAGCAGGCCACGATCCGGACCTTGCCCGACTTCTTCGCGTCCTTGAGCATGTCGTACCAGGAGGGGACGTGCATCTCCCCCATGGTCTTCATCATCATGGGCGCCATTTCCTCGAAGTCCTTGCTGAACCGCATGTTCTTCTGGACCTGGTCCTTCCTGAACGCGTGAATCCCGTAGAACGTCACGAAGAGGTTCACTTCCATGTCCATGGCGACGGCCCCTGCCGTCATGATGGCCACGGGCATCAGCTTGTCCACGGTTCCGGAGTACACGACGATCGACAGCCTCTTTGCCACGATCTCACCGCGGAATACACGAAAACGGAGGGCAATAACGGTAGTCTATACATTTCTCTGGGGAGAATATTCCGAATGTTCTAGAGCTTATTCAAATATTTAAATTATCAAATGAAACCGCTCAAGAAAGCAAACGACGAAGGGTACGAGCTGCAGTCCCAGGTATGCAAGTCCCTCTCCAGCCCCGTACGGCTGAAGGTGCTGGACCTGCTGCGGAACGGGGAGAAGTCCGTCAAGGCGCTCGTCTCGCTGACCCACGTGAGCCAGCCCAACCTCTCAATCCACCTCAAGCTCCTCTGGGACACGGGCGTCCTCGCGCGTCGGCAGGA
>JAJYKG010000056.1:7477-10370 GCA_021788795.1 Thermoplasmata archaeon
GAAATCTACGACATCATCGACATCTTCCGCGGGATCAACGCCAAGACCCTCGCCCGCCAGCACCGGCTGAGCCGCAGGCGCGTCCCGCGTCGAAGCTGACGAAACGCGGCACACCGGGTTCGTGAAGCCGCAGGGGGGAATTGAACCCCCGACCTGCGCCTCTTTGTCCCCAGGCCCTGCGGACCCGGCGATACCAAGGCGCCGCTCTACCCCTAAGCCACTGCGGCAGCGACCCGGCCTATCGGGGCGCGTTACTTAGGCCTATCGGTGACAGGAGACCGCGGGGCGGGACCGCCGCGGGTCGATACAACCGTTTCCTCACGTTGAAGGCCCGGTGCGAGGCTGGCGCCGCCGATGGACCTCTCCTCGACCATCCGCTCCCGCCGCAGCGTCCGTGCCTTCCGGAACGATCCCGTGCCGGAGGCGCTCCTCCGCGAGCTCGTCGAACTCGCGAACTGGGCTCCCTCGGCCGGGAATCTGCAGGCACGGGATTTCATCGTCGTCCGCGACGCCTCGACGCGGCAAAGACTCGCGGGTGCGGCGGACCAGACGGAATTGGCCCAAGCACCGGTGGTCATCGTGGCGTGCACGAACGCCTCCCGGATCTCCAAGTACGGACAACGAGGACGGGACCTGTTCACGATTCAGGACGCCGCGGCCGCGACGGAGAACCTGCTGCTCGCGGCGCACGATCGCGGGCTCGGCGCGGTGTGGATGGGCTCCTTCGGCGAGGAAGAGGTGCGGAGAATCCTGGGCATGCCCCCCCACGCCCGGCCCGTCTGCCTCGTGGCGCTCGGATGGCCGGCGGAGGCGCCGCCGATCCCCGAGCGGCTGCCCCTCGGGCAGATCCTGCACCTGGAGCACTGGTGAGACCGGGGCCTCATGCCGTTCCGCAGAACCGCAGCGCCGTCAGGGCCAGCGTCCGCACCGTAGCCCGTAGGTCCGAGAGGGAGACGGACTCGTCGGGGCGGTGGGCTTGCCGCACATCCCCCGGGCCGAACAGGACCGCAGGCGTCTTCCCCACGTGGACGAGAAGCCGCATGTCCGAGCCGTAGGTCATGCCCTCGAGGGCCACCGGCGAGCCGGTCGCGTCCGAGAAGGCGGCGGCCACGGTCTGCGGCAACGGATGGTCCACGGGGATCGCGGCGGGGTCGAACTGGCCACCCCACCACTCCACCTGGGGACGATGCTCGTGGAGCCACGGGTCCGCCACCGCGGCGCGCTGGACCGCGGCCTCGAAGCTCCGGCGGGCCTCCTCCGGATCCTCGCCCACCGCCACGCCGTAGCGGCCCTCGGCCACGAGGCTCTCCGGCACGGAGGAGGGCCAGTTCCCAGCTTCGAGCCGCCCCAGGCTGAGCGCGAAGGGGAGCCGGTACCTGCGGTAGAGCGGGTCCTGGACGGCTTGGTTCCTCTCGCGCTCCAGGGACAGGAGCGCGGCGTGGATGGGCAGGAACTTCTCGATCGCGCTCACGCCCTCCTCGCGGACACATGCGTGGGCGGAGAGGCCGGGCACCGTGATCCGGAATGTGAGGGCTCCGGCCTGGGCCGGCGCCAGCTTGAGCTCCGTCGGCTCGACGACGACCGCGCCGGCCGCGTGGTATCCGCGGAGGCATGCGGCCAAGGTGCCGACTCCTCCGTCCTCCTCGCCGATGACGCTCTCGACGAGGAGCGAGCCACGCAGGCGCACGTCCGTGTCGCGGATGGCCTTCGCGGCGTACAGCGCGCAGGCGAGCCCGCCCTTCATGTCCACGGAGCCACGGCCGTGGACGCGGCCCTCGTGCACAGTCCCTTCCCAGGGAGGGAAGCGCCAGTTCGCAGGGTCGCCCGGCGGCACCACGTCGACGTGGCCGTTGAGGATCAGGCTGCGGCCGCCTCCTCGCCCGGCCAGCGTCCCGACCACGCCGCGGCCCTCGGTCCTCTCGACCTCCATGTTGAACTGAGGGTGGGAGCGGAGCTCCGCGAGATCGAGGTCCCAGGCGTCGACCTCCAGGCCCGACCGCCGCATCGCAGCGGCCACGTGGTCCTGGGCCGGCCGCTCCTGTCCGCCGAGGCTCGGGATCGCGATGAGCTCCTGGAGGAAGGCGACCAGGGCGTCCAGGTCGATCGCGTCGAGAACGCGGCGCTCCAGGTCGTCCATGCCCGGCCCCTACCGCCGGAGGATCGGGCGCGTGAGGCAGGTCGGTCCGCCCTCCGCCCTGAGGGAGACCTCGTTCCCGCGGTACGTGCGCACGCGGCAGCCCGCCGCCTCGAGCCGCGCCTTCGTGACCGGGTTGCCCTCGAGCATGATGCACTCCCCGGGCGACACGGCGAGCACGTTGCAGCCCATCGAGTCGAACTCCTGGTCGGGGACGCGGACGAAGTGGACGCCGCGCGCGGCGAGGAGTCCATGGAGCGGCACGGGGAACAGGGGCTCGTAGATCACGGCCAGGTTGGACCGGACCATGCTGAGGAGGGACATCAGGTGGAGGCAGGCATCGGGACCTTGGCCGTACGGGAGGTCGGCCCGGACCGTGGTGACGCCGAGCGGGGCCAGGGCCTCCGTGAGCTGGCGCAGACCCTCCGCGTTCGTCCGGAAGCCCTGTCCCACCGCGAGCGTGTCGTGATCGACCCACACGAGGTCGCCGCCCTCGGCGCGGGCGTCGCCGTGGAGCTCGTAGAGGATCGGAACGTCCAGCTCCTCGAGACGCCGGCCGATGGTGACCTCCTCCCCCTCCCGCAGCCGCTTGCCCATCCGCAGGAGGACCGCGCCGCGGTCCGTGACGATCACCGGATCGTGGACGAAGACCGCGTCCGCACGGCCGGGCTGCGCCAGGTCGTGGTAGAGGACCTCGACGCCGGCGTCGCGCAGCAGGCCGACGAAGGCGTCGTGCTCCGCCTGCGCGAGGCCAAGGTC
>JAJYKG010000057.1 GCA_021788795.1 Thermoplasmata archaeon
AGCAGCGGTGACCAGCATCACACACGTGGACCCGGTCGTGGAAGAGGACCGGACCTGTCCCGAATGCCACAGCGATCATCTCGTGCTAGATTACACCCGAGGGGAGCTCGTCTGCGACTCGTGCGGCCTCGTCGTGCGGGACAGCACGATCGACGAGGGCCCCGAGTGGTCCGCGTACTCCGTCGAGGAGAACGACCGGCTCGCGCGAACGGGCGCGCCCCGCAGCTACGTCGCCGGTTCCTCGGGCCTCACGACGGTCATCCCGCTGGCGAACCGCGACGCCCGCGGCAACTCGATCCCGCTCCGCGAGCGGGAGAAGTTCTACCGCATGCGGAAGCTCCAGCGCCATTCCGGGCACTCGCGGCCCGGGGAGCGGAGCCTCCCCGAGACAATCCGCGGCCTCGACCGGGTCGCGTCCCTCATGGGCCTCCCGCGGCCGGTGAAGGACGAGGCGGGCTTCATCTGCAAGAAGGCGCTCGAGAAGGGTCTCGTGCGGGGCCGGTCCATCGAGGGCATCGTCGCGGCCGCCGTGTACGCCGCATGCCGCATCGACGGCGTGCCCCGGACCCTGGACGAGCTCCAGCAGGTGACCGGCGTCCGGAAGAAGACGATCGGCAAGGCGTACGGCGCGCTCTTGCGCTCCCTCATCCTCCGCGTGCCTCCGTCCCACCCGACGGACTACGTGAGCCGGTTCTGCTCGAAGCTCGGGCTCAGCAACAGCGTGCAGACGGAGGCCATCAAGATCCTGAAGGAGCTGGAGAAGGTCGACAACTCGATGTCCCTCTCCCCCGCCGGGACGGCGGCGGCCGCGATCTACCTGGCCTCCCTCGCCTGCGGCGAGCGGCGGCCGCAGAAGGCCGTCGCGAAGGTGGCGGGTGTGAGCGAGGTGACCCTCCGGAACCGCTTCCAGTTCATGGAGGGGTTCATGAACCAGCTCACGCTGCCCCGCGGCCGCGCGCCAAAGGTTGCCACGCAGAACGGTCCCTGAGGAGCCGCGGCGGCGCTCGGGCCGGTCCCGTGCCGCGGAAATGCAACAAAAGCTTTGTAAGGATGGACCACGTGCTCTCCCCAAGGGACACTGTGCCGTCGATGGTGAGGCCGCGCCAGGGGAGTGGACCAGCCGATTCGTTCAAGACCCTTTCGCCTTATCCCTCGCCGTCGGCGGAAAGCCGTCCCGTCGTGTCTCGAGCGTCGTGATTCCATGCCCGCGAAGACCCAAAGGGTGAATGACCTCTCCTGGATGATCGGTGGCCCCCAGGGGAGCGGCGTCGATTCGTCCGCGAATGCCTTCGCGCGAGCCTGCGCCCATGCGGGCCTCGACGTCTTCGGGAAACGCGAGTACTACTCGAACATCAAGGGCGAGCACTCGTACTTCACCGTGCGGGCCGCCTCGCGCGTGATCCGCTCGCACATCGACGACGTCCATCTCCTCGCGACCTTCGACGCGGAGACCGCGTTCCGCCACGTGCGCGAGGTCGTCGACGACGGCGCAATCATCTATGACCCCTCGCTGGCCAGGACCAAACTCTCCGACATCCCGACGATCGAGCCCCGCCTCAAGGGCGACCTGAAGACGTACCTGATCGCCCGCGGCGTCGGGGAGACGCTCGACGATCTGCTGACGACCGCGAAGCAGCGCGGCGTCACCCTCGTCCCCGTCCCGTACAACGATATCCTCGAGCAGATCGCGGACGAGTTCAAGGTGGACGCGCTGAGCAAGATCGCCCGCATGATCAACATGCTCGCCGTCGGCGCATCCCTGGGCCTCGTGGGCCTCGAGTTCGACTACACCGTCCAGGCGCTAAACGACGTCTTCCGCGGGCGCAAGGCGACCGTGGACATGAACGCGTCCGGCGCGCGCAAGGGCTACGACCTCGCGAAGGCGCTGGCCCCGGACTTCTCCTACCGCCTGGAGCGCATGGCGCGGAAGGAGCCGCGGCTCTTCCTGACGGGGAGCCAGGCCGGAGCCCTCGGCAAGCTCTACGGCGGCCTGCGCGTGCAGACCTACTACCCCATCACGCCGGCGTCGGACGAGAGCGAGTTCCTCGAGGCGAACGAGATCCTCCAGCTGGACGGCCACGGCGCCGCGGAGGCGGAGGACTCCGCCTTCCTCAAGGAGAAGGACGCCTCCGTCCTCGTCGTCCAGACGGAGGACGAGATCGCGGCGATCACGATGGCGATCGGCGCCGCGCTCACGGGCGCGCGCTCGGCGACGGCGACCTCCGGCCCCGGCTTCTGCCTGATGATGGAGGGCATCGGCTATGCCTCGATCAACGAGGTGCCCGTGGTCATCACCCTCTACCAGCGCGCCGGCCCGAGCACGGGCATGCCGACGCGGCACGAGCAGGGCGACCTGCGGTTCGCCCTCCATGCAGGCCACGGGGACAGCCCGCGGATCATCCTGGCCTCCGGGGACTTCGAGGAGATGATCCGGGACGGCCTCCTCTCGTTCAACTACGCGGAGCGGTACCAGATGCCCGTGATCCACATGGTGGACAAGGCGCTGGCGAACAACAGCGGGACCGTCGCGTTCCCGCAGCTGACGGACCTGCGGATTGACCGCGGCCGCCTCCTGGCCGACGGGAACGGGTTCGGCCCGGAGCATCCCTACCACCGCTTCGAGCTCGGCGAGAACCCCGTGTCGCCCCGCGCGGTCATCGGGCAGCACGGCACCCTCTTCTGGAACACGGGCGACGAGCACGACGAGACGGGCCACATCACGGAGGACCCGGTCCTGCGCGACCTGATGATGGAGAAGCGCGAGGCGAAGCTCCAGCTCGCGGCCAAGGAGATCCCGGACTCCGTGAAGTACCACTACTTCGGCGCGAAGGACGCCGAGACGGTCATCGTGAGCTGGGGCTCGACGAAGGGCCCGCTCCTGGACGCCCTGGACCGGCTCCTCGCGGAGAAGGAGTCCGTGGGCTTCCTCCAGTTGCGGCTCCTGAACCCCTTCCCCACGGAGGCCGTGATGGCGCACCTGGCGAAGGCGAAGCGCCGCGTCGACGTCGAGATGAACTTCGGGGCCCAGCTCGGCGGCCTGGTCCGCGAGCGGACGGGCGTGGACCTCACGCACACCATCCTGAAGTACAACGGCCGGCCCATGTCGAACAGTGAGCTTCACGACGCGATCAAGGCGATCATCCGCAATCAGGCTCCCCGAAGGACGGTGCTGACCCATGGCGCTTGAACAGGTGCTGAAGCCCCAGGACTACGCGACCGAGGTCCACAACGACTGGTGCCCGGGCTGCGGCGACTTCGGGATTCTCCGCACGATCCAGATGGCCCTGGCCGAGCTCAAGCTCGATCCCTACCGGGTCGCGATGGTCTCCGGGATCGGATGCTCCGCGAAGACGATCCACTACATCAAGACGTACGGCGTGCACACGCTGCACGGCCGCGTCCTGCCCGTGGCCCAGGGGATCAAGCTCGCGAACCCGAACCTCGAGGTCGTGGCCGTCGGCGGCGACGGGGACGGGATGGGCATCGGCGGGGCGCACTTCGTGAACGCCGGCCGGCGCAACCTGGACATGCTCTACATCCTCCACGACAACGGCGTGTACGGGCTGACGAAGGGCCAGGCCGCGCCGACCCTCAAGCTCGGCGTGCAGACGAAGTCCCTCGCCCACCCGAACATCAACGACGCGATCAACCCGATCTGGCTCGCCCTCGCCGCCGGCGCGACATGGGTCGGCCGCGGCTACTCCTACGACGTGAAGCACCTCAAGGACCTCATCGTCCAGGGGATCCGCCACAAGGGCTACGCGTTCCTCGACGTCCTCCAGCCCTGCCCGACCTACAACGACATCAACACGAAGGAATGGGACGGCGGGGAGGACCGCTCGGAGCAGAACGGCGGCCGGCCGCTGCCGCGCGTCTACAAGCTGGATGGCCAGGGCTGGGACCCCGTGGTCCACGAGCCCATGGAAATCGAGGCGAAGGCCAAGCAGGCCCTGGCGAAGGCGCTCGAGTGGGGCGACCGCATCCCGATCGGCGTATTCTACAACAACGAGCACGTGCCCGACATGGGGGAGCGGATCCGCCAGCGCATCCCGACGTACTACCAGAAGCCGCCCGCGGAGCAGCGGATCGCGGGACCGAACGGCGAGCCGCTGACCGACCTCACGAAGCTCTTCGAGCGGCTCACGGTCCAGCCAACGGCGTGACGCGGCGCCCCTTCCCCGCGTCCCCGCCCTGTCGTGGCTTGGGCGCCACGCGCGTGCCGATCTCCCAGATCCGCTCCGCCATCTGCTCCATCGCCGTGGCGATTGCCGGGTCGTCCGTCCAGATTGCGATGTCCTCGCCGCGGAACGGAGAGTCGTCGTCCGGGATGGGATGGCACATGAGGAATTGCCGGCCGTCCACGCCGTAGCGGTCCACGGGCGTGAAGAAGTCGATGTGGCGGATCTCCGCGTTGCGGCTCAGGGCGCGGACCTCCGCCTCGTTGTTGGTGTTTGTGTAGAAGGCCAGCCGCACCCGGACGCCGGACGCGGCCCTCTCCTCGAGTTCCTGGCCCAGGCCATGCAGGATGCGGGCTGGGCTGTGGACGGAGCCGATTGCGATGACCTCCGTCTCGGCGTGCCCGTACATCTCGACGAGGCGATCGCGGACGTTCCGGCGTCCGTAGAGGGCCTCGAATCGGCCGCGTTCCTCCGGGCTCCCCTGCGGCGACACCGAGAACTCACGCGCGAGCGCGGCGGCGTTCACGGACAGCTGCTGCGCCGTCCGGCGGTGGTCCTCGGCCAGAGCCCGGAGGTAGTTCCCGAACGGGACGGGCTTGTACCGCACCGGCTTCTCCGGGAGGATCTGGACGAGCCCCTTCTCATGGAGCTGCTGCATGGTCTCGTAGACCCGGGTACGCGGCACACGACTGTGGGCCGGGATTTGCGAGCCCGCCGCGGCCCCGAGGTCGAGCAATGCCAGGTACGCCCGGGCCTGGTAGTCGGTCAGGCCGAAGGACTTGAGCTTCTGGATTCGATCTTGGGTGACCGGCAACGCCGCCCCCTCTCGACTTCGGAACACCTAAATCGCGGTATTTAGCAGTTGTTACCGAGGCGAGTGACAACCGGGCGACGCATCCCTGCGGGCGGCCGCCGTGAGGAAAGGCCTTAGCATGGCTCGGGCTCCCTTCGACGTGGCCGGTCGCGGGGCGGGGGCCGCGAGGCTTACGAGGCCATGCGGGCCATCAAGGCGGCGATGGATCCCCGCGGAATCCTGAACCCGGGGGTTCTCTTCTCCGACGCGGAATGGTGGGAGAGCTGGGGCGGCCTCGAGGCCCGGGAACCCCTGTGAGGGCCGTACCGAGGGTTTAAGCCGCGGAACGTGTGGGAAACGTTAAGAATGCCTCCGGTTTACGCCGCGACGAAGCGGCCCCCCGGGATCCCGAGGGAAGGACCATGATTCAGCGAGCGGAGCAGTCCAACATCGTCGGCCTGCGGTCCCGGGACTTCCTCAAATGGGTCGACGAGAACATCGACGCACCCCTGAAACGCGGCCCGGGCGGCGCGATGGTCAAGAAGATGAAGGAGGGCCTCGTCGGCGAGTTCTTCAACTGGGCCAAGCGCAACTCCACGTGGCCGCTGCACTTCGGGATCATGTGCTGCGCGATCGAGATGGCCGCGACCTCGGACCCGCGGTACGACGTGGAGCGGTTCGGCGTCATCTACCGCAGCTCGCCGCGGCAGTGTGACGTCCTCCTCCTGAACGGCCCGATCTCCCTCAAGCTCCGCCCCGCCGTGCGCCGGCTCTACGAGCAGATGCCGGACCCGAAGTGGGTCATGGCGATGGGGGAGTGCACGATCTGCGGCGGCCCCTACTACGACTCGTACAGCGTCGTGAAGGGCTCCTACACGTTCGTGCCCACGGACATCTTCATCCCGGGCTGCCCGGTGCGGCCGGAGGCCCTCATCGACGGCTTCCTCAAGCTCAGCGCGAAGATCCGCGCGGAGCGGACGGGCTGGATCAAGACGAAGAAGGGCCGCCTCGTGAGTTCGCGTGAGGGCGAGCTCATGGACCTGCGCCAAGGAGACTACACGTATGAAGTCCCCCAAGTCCGACGCTGACCTCACGACGGTCCGACCGGCGGGCACGGTCCGCGGCATCGTCCGTCCCTTGGGCGCGGCGATCAGGAACACCCTCGTCACCCTCCCCGTGGTCAACAAGCTCGTCCCGGGCGGCCGCAAGCCCGTGACCCACCTGTACCCCTACCAGAAGGTCGACCTGCCCGCGGCCTTCCGCGGCCAGCACAGCATCGACTGGTACAAGTGCATCGGCTGCGAGCTCTGCGCGAAGGTCTGCCCGAACGAATGCATCTACTTCGAGTTCCACGAGGTCGAGAAGGGCGACCCCTACCTCCACCCGAGCCGTGCGATGCTCGACGAGATGAAGAAGATTATCCGCCGGCCCGCGGTCGACATCGGCCACTGCCTCTTCTGCGGCAACTGCATGGAGTACTGCCCCACGGACGCCTGGAACTTCACGCAGGAGTTCGAGCACGCCGACTACGCCCGCGAGGACCTGTACTACCGCAGCGAGGAGCTCCGCATGCCCGACGCGGTCTCCGACAAGGAGACCGTGCTGATCAACCGCTCGGGCGAGCACCCGATCTGCGAGGCGGACATCTGCATCGGCTGCCGCAAGTGCGAGCGCGAGTGCCCGACCCGCTGCATCGACATGCTGGACGGCCCGAACGACCGCAAGGGCAAGCCCATCGTCGTCCCCGAGTTCGACTACACGAAGTGCATCGGCTGCCAGCAGTGCGTCGACGTCTGCCCTGTGGACTGCCTCTACATGGAGGAGATCGGCTACAAGGACCTCTCGGGCTTCTACCACATCAACAAGAAGGGAGAGGTCAAGCTCCTCGAGGACCAGACGGAAGAGGCCCTGGCGAAGTAGGCCCGCGGAATATTCCCATTCCGTTTCGAATGGTGGACCTTTTATTCCCGGGTTCCTCTGGGCCGGCGTCCGGGGTCGCCCCATGGTCCGCACGACCGTCGTCGGCTCGTATCCGCGGATCGGAGACTCGCACGGGGAGCAGGTCCTGCGCCGCGCGATCGCGCGCTTCGACCAGGGACGGGCGACCGAGGCCGACGTCCGCGACGCGGAGCGCGAGGTCACCCGGGCGGTCCTGCGGGAGCAGGCCGACGCCGGCGTCGGCGTGGTCACGGACGGGCAGGTGGCCTGGTACGACAGCCAGAGCCACATCGCCGGCCGCCTCGACGGCGTGGAGGTCGGCGGCCTCCTGCGGTACTTCGACACGAACACGTACTACCGCCAGCCCACGGTCACGGGCCCCGTGCGGTGGAAGGCGCCCGTCCTCCTCGAGGAGTGGCAGTATGCCCAGGACGCGTCCCGCGCCCCTGTGAAGGCCGTCCTCACGGGCCCCGTCACCCTGGCGCGCCTCGCGCTGGACCGGCACTACGGGAAGCTGCGGGCGCTCGCCGTGGACTTCGCGCAGGCCCTCGCGGAGGAGGTCGCGGGGTTCCGTTCCGCGGGCGCGCGGCACATCCAGGTGGACGAGCCCGTCCTCACGCGGCACCCGGAGGATCTGTCCCTCGTCGCCGAGACGCTCGATGCGCTGGCGATCCGCAAGGGCCCCGCGGAGCTCACCCTGGCCACGTACTTCGGGGACGTCGCGGGGATTTACCGGAACCTCCTCGAGCTCCCGGCGGACGTGGTCGGCTTGGACCTCGCGCAAGGCGCGAAGACCTGGGGCCCGCTGTCCAAGCACGGGTCCGAGAAGCCCCTCGCCCTCGGCATCGTGGACGCGCGGAACACAAGGCTCGAGGATCCGAAGGCCCTCGCGGCGCGCGTGTCCGCGCTCCGGGATTCGGTCGACCTGGAACGCTCGTATCTCTCCCCCTCGAACGGGCTCGAGTTCCTCCCCCGGGACACGGCCCGCCGGAAGCTGTCCGTGCTGGTGGCCGCCGCGCGCGCGGTCGGAGGCGGGCCATGACCGCCCTGGAGACCACGAGCGTGGGCTCGCTTCCGAAACCCGACTACCTGGTGCGCGCGAGGGCCCAGACCGCCCGCGGCAAGATGAAGGCCGCGGCCTTGCGGCGCCTGGAGCAGCGGGCGACCGCCGAGTGGCTCGCGTTCCAGGAGGAGATCGGGATCGACGTCCTGGTCGACGGGGAGCAGTACCGCGGCGACATGGCGACCTATTTCGCCGAGAACCTCGACGGCATGGAGGTCTCCGGGCTGGTCCGCTCGTACGGGAACCGGTACTACAAGAAGCCCATCATCACGGGGGAGCTCCGCCGGGCCGGGCCGATCAGCGTGGGCTGGTTCAAGTTCGCCCAGGGGCGGACCCGGAAGCCCGTGAAGGGGATGATCACCGGGCCGTACACGATGATGGACTGGTCCTTCGACGAGCACTACGGCTCGCGGGAGGAGGCGGCGCTCGCCTTCGCCGCGTTGCTCCACCAGGAGGCGCGGGACCTGGAGGCCGCGGGGGCCAAGGTCATCCAGGTCGACGAGCCCGCGCTGGCCACGCGCGCGGACGAGCTGCCCCTCGTCGTGAAGGCCGTCGGGATCGTCACGAAGGGGCTCGATGCGAAGACCGTCCTCCACACCTGCTACGGGAACTACGAGGAGATCTACGGCTACTTCAACCGTCTCCCCGTGGACCAGCTGGACCTCGAGATGTCCAACTCGAGCCTCGACCTCATGGAGCGCTTCCGCCGCGACCCGCTGAAGAAGGAGATCGCCTTCGGCGTCCTCGACGTGCACAGCCACGTGGTCGAGACGCGGGCCCAGGTCGCGGAGCGAATCGAGCGGGCGCTCGCGATTTTCGACCCCC
Organism: Thermoplasmata archaeon; assembly: GCA_021788795.1. GTDB lineage: Archaea > Thermoplasmatota > Thermoplasmata > RBG-16-68-12 > RBG-16-68-12 > RBG-16-68-12. The sequence goes on from JAJYKG010000057.1 coordinate 8,798, forward strand.
AAAAGCTCGTGATCGACCCGGACTGCGGCCTGAAGACCCGCACGGTCGACGAGGCCAAGGCGAAGCTGGAGGTCATGGTCCAGGCCGTGCGCGTCGTGCGGGAGGAGCACGGCTTCGCCTGACCTGCGCCGGGCATAGGCTCATAATCTTCGGTTACCCTAACGGTACCCTGGAGGAACCGGATGGAAGGGCCAGTGGACCTCCGCATGCAGCCGACCGCGCCGGCGCGCTTGTTCACGGTGGACGAGGCGAACGCGCTCCTGCCGCGGCTCACGGAGATCTTCCGTCGGATGGACCCGAAGCTAGCTCGACTGCGAGAGATCGAAGACCTCGTCGAGGACGCGGAGGCGTACTGGCACTCGAAGGGCGAGGGCATGCCGCCCGGGGAACTTGCAGCCTACCAGGGCCACGTCGCCCAAGCGACGGAGGCGCGCGCCGCGGTGGATGTCGACCTGCGGGAGATCCAGTCCCTGGGCTGCGAGCTCAAGGACGTGCAGCAGGGCCTCGTGGACTTCCCCGCCCACGTGGAAGGGAGCATCGCGTACCTCTGCTGGCAGCGAGGCGAGGGCGCCGTCGCCAACTGGCACCCCTTGGAGGCCGGGTTCGCGGGCCGGCGGCCGCTCAAGTAGACTGCGCGCGACGGAACGTTCATATCCCGCCGGGCCGTACTTCCTGGTGAAGACGGGGACAGCCCATGCCGACCAAGGACGAAGTCATCACGGTGCTCAAGAAGTGCTACGACCCCGAGATCCCGATCAACATCTACGACCTCGGGCTCGTGTACAACATCGACATCAACGAGCCCAACGGGAAGGTCGAGGTCAAGATGACTCTGACCGCGCCGGGATGTCCGGCGTCCGCGTACATGGGCGCGGACGTGAAGCGGAAGATCGAGCAGCTCCCGGGCGTGAAGGAGGCCAACGTAGCCATCGTCTGGGAGCCGCCGTGGACGCCCGAGATGATGTCCGAGACCGCGAAGAAGCAGTTCGGATGGGGTCTCTGATCCCTCCCTCGGACAATCCCTCTCCATGCGGTTCTGCGCGAAGCGCGAAGGTTGATATCCCTTCCGCGGTATGCCAGCCCGTCTTCCGGTTCCCCGGGTGGCCGATCCTGTGAGCGCGAAGCATGCGAGCGATGCGGACGTCCTCGGGCAGGCGCTCGGCGCCGTGCTCGAGGGCGTGGCGTTCTACGAGTTCGCCCAGATCCTCTCTGCGGACACGCGGGTCAAGGTGACGTTCGAGGACCTCGGCCGCCGCAAGGCCGCGCAGCTCGCGAAGCTCGAGGCCGCCGCCGGACCCGGCGCGAGGGAGAGCGCCGCCTACCCGAACATCTACCCCCTCGACGCCGTCTCGAAGGCCGAGTGCTACGTCTGCGGCCACGTGGTCGAGACGAGGAACCTCCCGAACCAGTGCCCCAAGTGCGGCACCGCGCGGTACACGTTCGAGAAGGAGATCGCCCTGGCGAAGGCCTGGGAGACCGCCTCCGAGGCCTCGCGGAAGTCCGCGGACCTGTTCCGGAGCCTCGCCGCGAAGGCGTCCGGGGCGACCCGGAAGCTCC